>JACQWZ010000130.1 GCA_016209005.1 Candidatus Kuenenbacteria bacterium | reverse complement strand
GAGATAACTTACGCGCCAGACAGAAAAGAGATTGTTTACTGTGAGAAATGCTATCTTCAAGAAGTTGTATAAAATATTAAAGCTAAAACAAAAAACACAAAACAAAAAAATACAACAAAAAATCAAAAAATCTTTTTATCTCGTCTTAATTAACATTTGACTTCGATATTTCTACAAGCTATAAGCTACAAGCTAATTGATATGAAATCTATTTTTTTATTTATATTTTTTATATTAGGATTGATGGTGATAGGTATTTTTGCCATTTCAATAATTAAAGAAAAGCCGTTGAAAAAAAATTTAGACGAAATAGATTTTTTAACAGAACCAGTAATTTTTTCCGAAGATCCTGTTTTAGGAAATCCCAAAGCAACGATTTCTCTTATTGAATTTGGAGATTTTAGATGCAGCGCTTGTCAAAAAGTTGAATCTACTTTAAAAGAAATTTTAAAAACATATCCAAATCAAATAAAATTAGTTTGGAAAGGAATACCTGGGCACAATGAATCAGAAAAAACTCTTTTGGCAAGTTATTGTAGCCGAGAACAAGGGCAGTTTTGGAAATATCACGATTTATTATTTTTCAATCAAGACAAGTTAGATCAACAAAATATTTATTTTGAATTAGCTCGAGATATAAATTTAGATTTAAAAAAATTTGATCGCTGTTTAAGCAATCAAACTTTTTTAGACTTAATTCAAAATAATATAACGCAAGCTCAAAAATTAAGAATAGATTCTACGCCTTATTTTTTTATTAACGAAAAAAAATTCAGCGGCGCGCTTTCTTTTGAAAAATTTAGAATAATTATTGAGGAAGAAATTAGAAAAGCAACTCGTAACCAGTAACGAGTAACGAATAATGATAATATAAAATGTAAATGCTTGTGGTGAGCCTTGTCGAATCCATCAAAATATAAAATGACAATGCAAAAATTAAAAGTAAAATTAAAAGTATAAACCCCAAACCCAAAATCCCAAAAGTAACATAATTTATCCCTTACCTTTTTAAGTTATTTAAAAATAATTTTAATTAGTACTAAAAGGTGAGGGATTTATTTTGATTTGAGATTTTGGGATTTTATTGGATATTTGATATTGAGATTTGAGATTTAAAAAATTTGATTTTTAATTTTTATATTTTTTCATCCTCTCATTTTCCAAATCATTCTCTTAATTAGCCAATCTAATTTACTTAAAATAGAAACGAGAAATTTTTTTAACTTGATTGTAAAATCAAGTTTTTTTTGTTCTTTAGATTCTTTAAAATCAAACCCAGAAATTCTAAACTTAAAATTCATTCCATGTTCTGTTTCTAAATACGGAATGTGCATTAAAAATTTTCCATCTTTTTGCTTGAAGGTCACTGGCGCCCAACCAAGACTTTCCGACAATACAGTTAAATGAATATTTTTTCCTTTAAAAAAATCTTCCTGTTTTAAAAATTGATAAAATTTATTTAAAATACTTTCATTCGCAAGTTGGATTTCTAATTGATTGCCTTCTCTTTTATAAATGCATTGATTTTTTTCGCCATAAATTTCTTTGTCATTTAATTTTATTTGACTCGCGCTATCCCAACCTTGCCCCAAAAAAAGTTTTATTTTTTCACTGGGCATTTCGCAAAGATAAATATTTTTTTCTAAATCCCAATCCAATCCCAATGGATGATTTATTTGACCAAATTTTTGTTTTTCTAAAAATTCTTTTTTTTGATAAAACGCTTTTTTAATTTCTTCAAATATTTTTTCAAATTGTTGTTCCTCAAATTTTTCTTCTTGAAAATCTTTAAAATTTTCTTTAGCAAAATCTGAAAATTCATCTACAGAATGTTCCCAAAAAGGTTTAAGACTAGGCAAGGTTCTTGTTATTCGTAAATCATCAACAACATGCAAAACATCATAAATATCAATTCCAGCCTTTAATTTATAAAGAGCATCGCGCCATTTAATCGCTTTTTCAAACTCTTGTTTTTTTAGCGCTTTATTCATTTCGTCTTCAAACTCTAAAATTATCAAATTATACCAATCAGTAGGAACTTCTTCTTTAAACGGTTTTCTTTCAACAGTTTTATAAGCTGTTTTGTAAGCGCTTCTAATTTTACCGGTTCGTTGCCATTCGAAAGCAATGCTTAAAATTTTTTGATAAAATTCTTCCGCCTTATTTTTATCTTCTTGAGAAATTTCTGGAATAGAAAAAATAACATCCCGCAAAGCGAAAGCGCCTTGTTCAATCATTTCCAAGCTCCACCATGGTTTTGCAGACGCCCACCAGTATTGGTCTGACGCTATTGCCATATCTAATTTATTTCGTATTTCAAAATACCAAGATTTTTTAGTATCTAAAATATTAACAAAATTAATCACCCAATAAGTAAACTCCCATTGCAATTGATGAATTGGATTTTCTGGATGATTCCACAGAGAAAAAGGGTTAGTTTGCATAATTCCTTTTTCACGATCCAGCCAAAAATCTTGCTCTTCGGAAGACCATGTACTTTCTCGCGGTTCTAATTCTTCGTTAACGCTAAATTTTTTTATTAAATCAGAGACAAAAACTTTTTCAAAAGCCTTATTTTGATAAATTTCAAATAAAAATTTTTCCAATCCTGGACGATGATGACCAAAAGTTTCGGCATCCATTACAGTTAAAAGGTATCTCTCTTTCTCTTTCTCTATCTCATCACCAATTTCTTCTAAAAGAGATTGGGCCGAACGAACAATGGCTGATAAAATTAAAATGCTCGCTCTTTTATCTCTAAATAAAATTTTAAAATTATTTAATCCTTTAATTTGATAAACTTTATTAAATTCAATTTTTTGTTTTTCAGACGGGCAAGCTAATTGTTCGGCAATTACCCATTCAAAATTTAATTTTTGCGCCACCTGCGCCACTTTAAAACTATAAGCTAATTCAGGAATAAAAAAACCTTTAGGAAAATAAATTTCCCCAAAGTATTTTTTGTTAGTTTCTGTATTTAATTTAATTTGCCTTTCAATCTCGCTTTCTGGAAGAAGCGCTAAAAATGAATGATATTTTGCGCTACCAGTAAATTCTATCTGCCCATTTTGCGCTAATTTTTTTAGATCATCAATGACATCTAAATAATCATACTTCACCAAAAGCTCTGTTAAACTGCCATTGATATTTATTGTCATTTTGGCTTTTGGATTTTCTTTTAATCCCTGAATAATTTTTCGATAACTTTCATTAACAATCTTTTCCAAAATATCTGGCATTTGATTGAAGGGCTGATAAAAATGCAAAAAATTAGACCAGAGCATAAAACAAAAATTTTAAAAAAATTTTTGCAATTTCTAATTTCTAATTTCTAATTTCTAATTTCTAATGAAAATGCAAAAATATAAAAATCAAAATTACAATACCAGCCAACAATTGGACACCCTCTGGATAACAAAAATAAAAAATTATTTAAATTATTTAAATTATTTAAATTATTTTTAACACACAAAATATTTTTTTACAATGTAGGTGCGGGTTTTATGCAATCGCCATTGTAATAATAATGATTTTATAGAGGCGATTCTATATAATCGCCCTTATGACAGAGGGCGAAAACATAGTTTCGCCCCTACAAATTAATTTAATTACCCATTTAAAAAAACTCCATTTTTATGGAGTTTTTTTATTTGTTCGTGATTTTTTTAACAATTTTTTCAAAAATTGGAGGATGATTTTGAGCTAAGTCTGAAAGAATTTTTCGATCCAATTCTATTTTATTTTTTTTAAGAAAACCAATAAATTTACTGTAAGACAAGCCAAGTTCTTTAACGGTAGCGCCAATGCGAATTTGCCATAATCCGCGCATGGTTCGTTTTTTTATTTTTCGATCTTTATAAGCAAAAACACCAGCTTTATTTATGGCTGTTTTGGCTAATTTTATTAAATTTTTTCGGCCCCATTTATATCCTTTTGTTTGTTCTAAAATATTTTTTCTATGTTTTACATGGGCCATCCCTCTTTTAACTCTAGGCATAAAAAAAGTTTAAAGTTTAAAGTGTAAAGTTCAAAATTACAGTTAAAAATTAAAGGTTATTTCTTATTTTATTGTTATCTGTTATTTATTGATTGTTAATTGATGTTCAATGTCTTCGGCACTGACCTACTTTCCCATGATAAATCAAAGTATCATCGGCGCTGACGAGCTTGACTTCTGAGTTCGGGATGGGATCAGGTATAACCTCGTCGCTAATAGCGCCGAAGACGCTAAACACCAAAAAAATTTTAAATTTTAAATTTTAAATTTTAAATTGTTGTCTGTTGATTGTTAATTGTTGATTGATTTTAATTCCTAGTTAGAGTCGAAATATATATGTTAATTGATCAATTAGTACTCCTTGGCTTAACTCCTTGCGGAGCTTACACCTAGAGCCTATCAAGGTCATAGTCTCTGACCGATCTACTAGACTTGTTTAAAAGTCTAATGAAATTTAATCTTAAAGAGAGCTTCACGCTTATATGCTTTCAGCGTTTATCTCTGCCGAACGTAGCTACCCAGCAATGCCCTTGGTGGACAACTGGATCACTAGAGGTTCGTCCTTCCCGGTCTTCTCATACTAGGGAAGGAACTTTTCAAATTTCGACGTTCACAGCAGATAGGAGACCGAACTGTCTCGCGACGTTCTGAACCCAGCTCGCGTACCGCTTTAATTGGCGAACAGCCAAACCCTTGGGAGCTTCTTCACCCCCAGGATGCGATGAGCCGACATCGAGGTGCCAAACCGCGTCGTCGCTATGGACGCTTGGACGCGATAAGCCTGTTATCCCCAGAGTAGCTTTTATCCGTTGAGCTTCCACCTTCCTAAATAGGATGGTCGGATCACTAAGTTCCTCTTTCGAGACTGATTGACTTGTAGGTCTTTCAGTAAAGCTGGCTTATGCCTTTACACAATCAATCCGATTTCTATCCGGATCTAGCCAACCTTTGTAAACGCCTCCGTTACTTTTTTGGAGGCAACCGCCCCAGTTAAACTACCTACCAGATACTGTTTCCGTCAAACGACAGATTAGAATTAAAATTAAACAAGGGTGGTATCTCACTGTCGTTCGTGCCTCGCTGTCGCTCGCCACTCACTCAAATGTAAAATTTAAAATGCAAAATGCAAAATTTTGGTATTCGCCTCGCTCATAAATTTATTAAAAATTTAAAAATAAATTCGTCGCGAAGCGACACCTTAATTTTGATTTTTGATTTTTACATTTTGAATTTAGTGCCGAACAATAGTGAGACACGAACTCCCACCTATTCTGAACATATTTAACCTCAATCCAATATCAAGCTATAGTAAAGCTTCATGGGGTCTTTTCGTCTAGCTGTGACTAGTGAGCATCTTTACTCACATTGCAATTTCACCGAGTCCTTTGTTAAGACAGTTTCCAAGTTGTTATGCCATTCGTGCGGGTCGTAACTCACACGACAAGGAAATTCGCTACCATAGGACGATTATAGTTATCGCCGGCGTTCATCAGCGCTTCAATTCTCCGCTACCCTCCGACATAACGTCGGAGTTCACGAATCCTTTTAACGTTCTGACACTGGCCAGGCATCAGCCCCTATACATCCTCTTGCGAGTTAGCAGGGACCTATGTTTTTGATAAACAGTCACTTGGAATCTTTTACTGCGGTCCGACGAAATGTCGGACAGTGCTTATCCCGAAGTTACGCACGTTGTTTTGCCGAGTTCCTAAACAAAAGGTTCTCTCGTCCACCTTAGGCTTCTCGCCTTACCTACCTGTGTCGGTTTTGGTACGAATCCATTATTCTTAACCTCTTGAATCTTTTCTTGATACCTTCTCCCCTTAAGTTCACTCTACCCGAGAGCTTTGTTTCCTCCTTAACTTTGGAAATTAAGGAACGCGCATATCCAAAGCGCGTTTAAAGTTTGAAAATATGTCAATTCTTGAGAAAAATAATGGAGTATAGGAATATTAACCTATTCTTCCATCGACTACCCACAACTTTACGTTGGGTTCGCCTTAGGATCGACTAACCCTAGGATGATTGTCATTGCCTAGGAAACCTTAGGTTTTCGGTGTCCTGGATTTTCACCAGAATTTCTGTTACTTATGCCAACATTCTCACTTCTATAAACTCCACCTTTCCTTACGGAAAAACTTCATTGCTTATAGAAAGCTCCTCTACCACGCCGTACCATTTTTTAAGAATTAAAGTAAAAATCAAACCTTAATAAATTTTCTAAAATTTCAGGACTTACGCAGTTTAATCAAAAAATGGCTAAAGTTAGCGAAAATTGAATTTTTGTTAATTTTTCATTTTTAGCTAATATTAGCCAAATGCACATTAATAGTGCGTAACTCCTGAATTTACTATATTAAACAAATAGTTAAAAGTTTAAAGTGCAAAGTGTAAAGTCGCAG
>JACQWZ010000129.1 GCA_016209005.1 Candidatus Kuenenbacteria bacterium | reverse complement strand
TAATTTCAGGACTTACGCAGTTTAATCAAAAAATGGCTAAAGTTAGCGAAAATTGAATTTTTGTTAATTTTTCATTTTTAGCTAATATTAGCCAAATGCACATTAATAGTGCGTAACTCCTGAATTTATAATTTATAATTTATAATTATTTTATAATCCTATCAACAATCCCATAATCTTTCGCTTCTTCGGCTGACATATAATAATCGCGATCAGTGTCTTGATTGATTTTTTCTAAAGATTGTCCGGTGTGTTTGCTTAAAATTTTATCTAAACGATCTTTAATCTTTAAAATATGCTCCGCTTTAATTTTTATGTCAATCGCTTGACCTTCCGCTCCGCCCATAACTTGATGAATTAAAATTTCAGAATTAGGCAAAGCAAAACGTTTTCCTTTGGTTCCGGCGGCCAATAGTGTAGCTCCCATGCTTGCCGCTAAGCCAACACAAATTGTGGAAACATCGCATTTAATATATTGCATCGTGTCATAAATCGCCATTCCAGCCGTAACTGAACCGCCCGGAGTGTTAATGTATAATCTAATTTCTTTATCTTTATTTTCACTTTCTAAAAATAAAAGTTGGGCAATAACAATATTAGCCGCGTCGTCATCAATCGCGTCTCCCAAAAAAATTATTCTTTCTTTCAAAAGTCTCGAATAAATATCATAAGCCCTTTCTCCGTGGTTGGATTTTTCAATAACCGTTGGAATTAGATTCATAAAAAATAGACAAAAATTTATCAGATAAATTTTACATAATTTTCAAATCTCAATTTTCAATTTTCAATCAATTTTCAATGACCCAATTTTCAATTTTTAACCTCTGCTTGATGTTAATATTTTAGAAAAAATCAATAATAATTCTTGGGCTTCAGACTATAATTTTCTAAACTCATCTTTAAATTGAGGGTTTGCTTTAGCTAATAACCTTAACCAATGTTTTGTCTCTTTAGTTTCTTTTTTACAAATACCAATTTTATGCTGAAAATCTTTTTTACTTTCCGCTTCATTAGCCTCGCAATAATTAGCGCCCAAAGAACCACCCGAACCCACTAATTGAGGAATTAACCTTTGATTGATTAAATCATGCGGCATTTTTTTCATTAATTCAATAATCATTTCAGCAAATTTAACTGTTCTCTCTTTTAAATCATATTTCTTTTTGTTTGTAAATTGATTCATTGGGATTTCATTGAAAATTGGTACTTGAAAATTGAAAATTATTTTGTGTTTTTAGTCTATCACAACCTAAAAATTTTACAACCCTAAATGCATAAAATTTATCAGATAAATTTTACTAATTTTCAATTTTCAATTTTCAATCAATTTTTAATGATTTAATTTTTTAAACAAATTAAAATTATTTATCATTGGAAATTTGTCATTAAGACTATTTGTTTTATTGTTTTAATGTTTTTTTGTTTTCTTGTCAAATGTTAATTATTCTTTTGCGCTATGCGTTACGCGTTATGCGTCCCACGTTATGAGTTATGTTTCTGTGGAAAACTAAATTTGACAAAATTTTTTTAAAATGTTGCAATATTATTGCTATGTAGATTTTTTGAAAAATGCGCGGACCTCAATGGGCACATGAACGTTTATGGACCTTCATGATCTCCTTTAATACAAGGGCATACATGAATTACAAGGCACATAAAACTTTCATAGAAAAATACTCATATAACAGCAAGGACTGTTTTAGATGAGATTATTCTATACTTGTGTGAACTATGGCATTTTTTAAAAAAATCTTTTGTTTGTTTTGCCTAGTTTAAAATTCCTGTGATAAAGTGAAAACGGAAAAACTAGGCAAAAAAGGAAAGAAAAAAAAATGAAAAGATTTGTTGAATTGGGCGCTATAGTTAGCGCCACTTCAGATTTCGGCTCCGCAGCTCAATTAGGCGCCACCGTACATACAGACAGAAGAGTGGAAGTGGACATAGGATAACACTGACTCACCTTTTACTCTTTTTATAGGGGCGGAAAAAGAGTATTGTAGAAAGCCCCTCCTATGTTTAAGTGTATCTCCCCCAAAGATCTCTTTGGAAGAGGTCAAAAGAGAATCTTTGGGAGGAGAGAAAAAATGGAGGAAATTTTAAAGAGGAGAATGGGAAAATTTTTTTAGCTATTATAAATAATTTATAAAAAACTAAAACCAAAACCCCCTTCTCCTCTCGACTCTCCCTCCTCACCGTGTTAACACGTTAATATATTTATTTTTAAATACTGATTTTATTTTTTATTTTTCTTCTCTTTCTTTTTTAAAAACACTAAAATTTTAATTTATTTTCCTTGAATTACAAAATTCCTAAATTCTCCCCCTCCCTTGATGGGAGGGGTTAGGGGAGGGTGAGAGAAAACATAACATTTAAACACCCTCTCCTTAATCCTCCCCCATCATGGGGAGGAGAGTGTGGTATTTTGTAATTCACAGTATTTTTTGTTTTTTTTGTTTTTTTGTTTTCGTGTTTTTTTGTTTTTGTGTTTTAGTGTTTTTTTACTTTTTAATTTTTACTTTTTAATTTTTATTTGTCCAATAGAATTAAAAAAACTTGAAATAAAAGAAGAAAAATCGAATCCTTTTATTGCGGAAAGATTAATGAATTTAGAAAAGTCTGGAAGCGAAAAAGATAAATTTATTAATTCTTTTGGAAGCAAGGGAATTAAAAATGAAGCAAAGGTTATTAGTGGTCCGACAAATTTTGAAGTGACAAGAAGCTGATCAAAAGCGGGATGAATAGAATATTTAGTTAATAAAAATAAAATTATTCCTAACCAAAGATTAATTTCTATCAATCCTAAAATACCTCCGCCCAAACGATTGATAGTTTTAATAAAAGGCAATTTGGTGATTAGATTTGAATTTTTTGCGATTAATGAAAAAATAAATCCAATCAAGCGATCTATTAAAATAAAAATAATCGCAAAACAAAACACGCGAGCCAAATTAACGTTTCCTAAAAAAATAAATTCTATGTATGAAGACAATGTCTCATAAAAAAGCCCGCCAATAATCGCTCCGGCGATTGTTCCGACAACAGCGCCAAACATATGAACAATCCCCATTCTTAACCCAAAAATAACAGATCCTAAAATGATAACTATTAAAATTATATCTAAGGTATTCATAAAAAAAAATTAAAAATGTAAAAGTCAAAATGTAAAATGACAATGAAAAAAAAAAAAAAAAAAAAAATAAAAAATTAATAATAAATTAATAATAAATAAAATAAGCAAAATTTAAGAAAATTTTGCAAAATCCTAAATCCCAATATCCAATGCCCAATAAAATCCCAAATCTCAAATCCCAAACAGAATACAATTAGGGTTTGGGGCTTATAGTTTGATTGGGCATTGGGTCGTGTCAAGCAATTAAGGAATGTTGCCGAACTTTCATCGGCTCTGCAACTAAAAATGTTGCCAAAGGAGCAGATGATTTTTTAAAAATTTCGACCTTTTTTTGTGATATACTGGTTTCGTTTTAGATTTCCCTTTTCTATGTTAATTTTTTATGTTAAAATGTAGATATAAAATAATTTTAATTTTTAACAAAAATTTATGTCTACAAAAATTAAACT
>JACQWZ010000041.1 GCA_016209005.1 Candidatus Kuenenbacteria bacterium | reverse complement strand
TTTTTTTCAGGATATTTTTTATAAAAAAATTTTAAATACAGGAGTTACGCACTATTAATGTGCATTTGGCTAATATTAGCTAAAAATGAAAAATTAACAAAAATTCAATTTTCGCTAACTTTAGCCATTTTTTGATTAAACTGCGTAAGTCCTGAAATAACCAATTAAAATCTATTAAAAACAATCGTCAAGGCGAAGTCGGGCAGGTATTTTTTTGTTTTTTGTTTTACATTTTGGCTTCAATGTTATTCATTGAATCCGCCAACTGGTGGACTTAAATTTTGCTTATTTTATCGAAGTTGAACTTTTCGATATTTTTTAATTATTGATTGTTAATTGTTTTATGTTAGAAATAATTATTAGCGCAATAACAATGTTTATAATTAAAAGCATTTCATCTTTGGGTTATTTTGGCATACTTGTTATGATGGCGATTGAGAGCGCTTGTGTTCCTTTGCCGTCTGAAATAATTATGCCGTTTGCCGGTTTTTTAGTCGCAACAGGAAAATTCAACTTATGGGGCGTAACTTTATTTGGCGCTTTAGGTTGTGTGATTGGTTCAATTTTGGCCTACACAATTGGCATTTACGGCGGTCGTGTTTTTATTGAAAAGTACGGTAAATATTTATTTATTTCTCATCGCGATTTGCAAATTGCCGATGATTTTTTTAATAAATACGGCTCTAAGGCGATTTTTTTATCGCGTCTAATGCCAGTAATTCGAACTTTTATTTCTTTGCCAGCGGGCATTGCCAAAATGAATTTTGCCAAATTTGTTATTTACACTTTTCTTGGTTCATTACCCTGGTGTTTTGCTTTGGCTTATCTGGGTAAAAAATTAGGCGATCATTGGGATATCCTAGAAATTTATTTTCACAAATTAGATATAATAATAATTTTAGCTATTTTAATTTTAATTATCTGGCAGATATTATTAAATGAGATTGGTCGGGACTCCGAAATATCGTCGGAGGGTTAGGGGATTTTTCAAAAGAAAGAAACCCTCTAAACCCCTCACCTTTTTTCGGAAAAAAGGTGAGGGGTAAATCCTCTGACGATACGTCGAAGGATTTAAATGTGTGAAACATTGATTTCATCAAACTTTTTCGCAATTCATCCACATTTTTTGCACAAAATTAATTGTTTTAAAATATTTTAATATGCTATATTAAAATATTAGAAATTAGAAATTGGGGGTTAGAAATTGGAAATTTATTTTATTATATCGGAAAATATTTGATAATAATTATAAATTTTAAATAACATTAAAGCCAAAATATAAAACACAAAAAAATACCTGCCCGACTTCGCCTTGACGATTGTTTTTAATAGATTTTAATTGGTTATTTAAAATTTTTTTATAAAAAATATCCTGAAAAAAATTCGGCGAAGTCAAGGCGGGCGGGTAATCAAAAATCAAAAAATCTTTTTATCTTGTTTTAAATTAATTTTAGGTTTTTGATTGTAATTTTGGCTTTTTTGTTTTTCGTTTTGGATTATTATTTGGGTTTTGATTTAAAATTTAAAATTTAAAATTTATAATTTGTAAAATTTGTCTGACAAATTTTGCCTATTCTATGGATAAAAAACAACTTTGGGAGGCTGTTTTGGGAGAATTGGAATTAACCATAAGTAAAGCGAATTTTAGCACTTGGTTTAAAAATACTTTTATTTCTTCTTGGCAAGAGGATCAAATTGTCATTGGCACGCCCAACGCTTTTACTATTTCATGGTTAGAAAAAAAATATCACAAAGCGATTATTCAAGCTTTAGAAAATATTACGGATTACAAAATTAAAAAAATAATTTATAAAGTAGAATCGCCGGAAGAATCCAAACCTCAAGAAATTATTCTTACCCAACCTGATGAAAAATTAGCGCCTCAAACATTTTTAAACAATCAGGAACAAAAGCAATCTGAAGAACAAAGGATTAAAGGTAAATTTAATTTGAATTTTAAATATTCTTTTAAAAATTTTATTGTTGGAACTGGCAATGAATTGGCAACCGCGGCCGCTATAGCAATAACCAAACAATTAGGAACTAAATATAATCCTCTTTTTATTTATGGAGGAGTTGGTTTGGGAAAAACCCATTTAATGCAAGCGATTGGCAATCAAATTTTATTAGAACATCCGGATAAAAAAGTTTTATATGTTAATTCAGAAAATTTTTGCAATGATTATGTTAAATCGATAAAAACAAACAAAACGGAAGAATTCAAAAAAAAATATCGCGATGTTGATATTCTTTTAATGGATGACATTCAATTTATCGCCAATAAAGAGAGAACACAAGAAGAATTTTTTCATACATTTAACACTCTTCATGGACAAAATAAACAATTAGTTTTTACTTCTGACCGATTGCCAAAAAATATTCCCGCCTTAGAAGAACGAATTATTTCCCGTTTTTCAATGGGAATGATCGCTGATGTGTGTCGACCGGATTTAGAAACCAGAATAGCGATTTTAGAAGAAAAACTTAGAGAACGTCAATTCGATTTAAATAAAGAAATAATTCAATATTTAGCGACAACTATTCAAAATAATGTTAGAGAATTAGAAGGAGCTTTAATTAAAATTATTGCTCAACACGAACTTGATGGACGCCCAGTTACTTTGGAAAGCGTTAAAAATACTTTATCAAGTTTATCTTCAAGGTCGTCTGATAAAGCTATTAATGCCAAAGAATTAATTAAAATTGTGGCTGATTTTTATAATTTAAAAATAGAAAATTTAGCCGGAAGTTGCCGAAAAAAAGAGTTGGTGAATCCAAGACAAATAGCCATGTATTTATTAAGAGAAGAATTAGAAATGTCTTATCCTTCAATCGGACAAGAATTTGGAGGACGAGATCACACAACCGCCATGCACGCTTATCAAAAAATTAAAAAAGTTTTAGAAAATAATAATCGCGTAAAACAAGAAATGGAATCCTTAAAACAAAAAATATACTCTTAAACGCGTAACATGGAACGCATAACGTAGAACGTTAATGATAATAACATTAAAGCCAAAATATAAAAATCAAATAATAATCCAAAATAAAAAAACAAAAAAGCCAAAATTACAACCAAAAACCTAAAACTAATTTAAAACAAGATAAAAAGATTTTTTGATTTTGGGTTACCCGCTCGCCTTGACTTCGCCGAATTTTTTTCAGGATATTTTTTATAAAAAAATTTTAAATAACCAATTAAAATCTATTAAAAACAATCGTCAAGGCGAAGTCGGGCAGGTATTTTTTTTGTGTTTTATATTTTGGCTTTAATATTATCGTAAATCATAAATCTTATGTCTCTTCTAATTTCTAATCTCTTAGACAAAAAAGAAGAAAGGTCTTTAAAGCCTAAGGTGGCTTTAGGCAATAATGTGGAAGAAAAATTAGAAAAAAAAATACAAGAAATGGAATTACTTAAAAAAGAAGAAGAGATTCAAAAAAAAGCTCAGGAATTAAATTTAAATTATGTTAATTTAAAAAAATTTACTATAAATTTAGAAACATTGGCCTTGATTGATCAAGAACAAGCGGAAAAACTCAAAATTATTTGCTTTTTAAAAACTCAGAAAGAAATAAAAATTGCCAGCGTTAATCCTTTAACTCCAGACATTTTAAGATTAACTGCCGGATTAAAAGAAAAATATCGTCGCGAAATAGCAACATATTTAATGTCTGAAGAAAGTTTTCAATTTACTATTAAACAATATGATTACTTGCCAAAAATTAAAGAAACTAAAAAGGGCGTGGAAATTACAGAAGAAGATTTAATAAAATTTCAAGAAGAATTTAATAATTTTGAAAATTTTAAAGAAAAACTTAAATTTGCTTCTTTGACCGATATTATTACAATGTTGATCGCGTTTGGCGTTAAAAGCGAATCATCAGACATTCATATTGAAGCGGAAGAAGAAGATGTTAAAATAAGATTTAGAATGGATGGAATTCTTTACACAATCGCTTCTTTAGATAAAGCTATTTGGCCTAAAATTATTTCTCGCATTAAATTAATTTCCAGTCTTAAAATAAATATTACTGACAAACCCCAAGATGGAAGATTTACTATTTATTTAACTAACGATCAAGTTGATGTCCGAATTTCTTGTCTACCCACCACTTTTGGCGAAAGTGTGGTAATGAGACTTTTAAGATCTTCAAAGGTCGGTCTGTCTTTTGAAGATTTGGGATTGCGCGATCGCGCTTTTGATCAATTAAAAAAAGAAGTTGAAAGACCAAATGGCATGATTTTGACCATTGGACCAACCGGCTCTGGCAAGACTACCACTCTTTACGCTATTTTAAATAAATTAAATAAACCAAACGTAAAAATTATTACTTTAGAAGATCCGATCGAATATAAATTAAAAGGCATTAATCAAAGCCAAGTTGATTCAAATAAAAATTATACTTTTACCAAAGGATTAAAAGCGATTTTAAGACAAGATCCGGATATTGTGATGGTCGGAGAAATTCGCGATTTAGAAACAGCCGAAATAGCCATTAACGCCTCTTTAACCGGACATTTAGTTATTTCCACTCTTCACACTAACAGCGCGGCCGCGACTATTTCGCGTTTTTTAGCCATGAATGTTAAGCCTTTTTTATTAACGCCCGCCTTAAACGCAATAATTGGACAAAGATTAGTTCGTAAAATTTGTCCTTTTTGCAAAGAAGAAGAAAAAATACCAGAAGAAACATTAAAAAAAATCAAAGAAATACTCCGAAAACTTCCCGAAGATTATAATTTTCAATATGATTTAAATAATTTAAAATTTTATAAAGGAAAAGGCTGCGTAAAATGCAATCAATTAAAATATAAAGGTCGAATTGGAATTTATGAAATTTTATTAATGACTTCTAAAATTAAAGAAAGTATTCTTTCAAAAAAAGAAGAAGTTTTAGATGAAAAAATAGAAAATTTAGCCATTAAAGAAGGAATGATTACAATGGTTCAAGACGGACTTTTAAAAGCCCTGGACGGCATTACCAGCGTTGAAGAAGTTTTTAGAGTGACGGAATGAAAACACAGAAAAGTAACTAGTAACGAGTAACCCGTAACCAGTAATTATCCCGCTTCGTGGGATTGTACGCGTTACTCGTTACTGGTTACTTACCATTGACATGGGTTTAAAATAAATTATACTAAAATTATATGGTCAAAGAAAAATTAAAAATTTATTTGGACACTTCGGTTATCAGCGCTTATTTTGATGAACGTTTATTAGAAAGACAGGGTTATACAAAATCTTCATGGAAAATTTTAAAAAATTATGATATTTATATTTCTCAATTGGTTTTAAAAGAGATTAATAATCATCCCGATACAATAAAAAGAAATAAGATGCTTCAACTAGTAAAAAATTTTAAAATCCTTTCAATTGAAACTAAAGAAATAAAAGAATTGGCTCAAGAATATGTTAAAAAGAAAATCATTCCTGAAAAATATTGGGAAGATGCTTTGCACCTTGCTTGCGCTAGCGTTAATGAATTAAATATTCTTACCAGTTGGAATTATGCCCATTTGTTGAAATTAAATACTAAAACAAGGGTGAATGCTATTAATATTCTTTTAGGATATAAACCAATTGAGTTGGTTGAACCTCCAATGTTGTAATTATGAAGAAAAAAATTCAAAAGAAAACTAAATATTTTAGTCAAAATTGGCAAATTGAAGTTCGGCCGGAAATAGCCAAAGAATTTATTTATGATTCTTTTTTTGATGACAATCTTGCCGGACTTCACGAAATTAGAGCTAGAATGTCTGAAAAAAATTATTCAAAAAAACTTTCCTCTAAAACAGCATAATTTTCCGCTTTTTTAGAAATTAGAATAATCAGGACTTACGCAGTTTAATCAAAAAATGGCTAAAGTTAGCGAAAATTGAATTTTTGTTAATTTTTCATTTTTAGCTAATATTAGCCAAATGCACATTAATAGTGCGTAACTCCTGATAATTAGAAATTTTTTTTATTTA
>JACQWZ010000112.1 GCA_016209005.1 Candidatus Kuenenbacteria bacterium | reverse complement strand
TTACTATTTGTTTTTTACTTTTACCTTCTTTAAAAAGAGAATGCGTTTTTGTAAAATTTTTTTGCTTCTGTTTGTTTCATAAAATTAAAATTAATAAAATAAAATATTAAAATTACACAATGTAATTAAATTATTATATCTATTTTATGAAATTTCAAAACGAGGGGGTAAAGTTTTATACCAAAGTTAGCACTTAAATCTTAAATTAATGTTAAATGTTAATTGTATTTTGATTTTTGTTTTTTTATGTCCAACAACGACACCTTAAGCCTTTTGCCTCCTCAAAATATTGAAGCTGAACAATCTGTTTTAGGTTCGCTTTTAATTGACAAAAACGCTTTGGTAAAAATTGCCGACATTCTTGAACCAAAAGATTTTTATACAGAAAAACACGGAATGATTTTTGCGTCTATGTTGGATCTTTATGAAAAAAAAGAACCGATTGATCTTTTAAGTTTAGGCAATCGTCTTAAAGAAAAAAAACAACTTGAAGAAATAGGCGGAAAAAGTTATTTAATTAAATTAGCGAGATTAACTCCAACTTCGGCCCATATTGTTATTTACGCTAAAATTGTGCAAAAAAAAGCCACTTTAAGAAAATTAATTAACGCGGCGACTGAAATTTCTGAATTAGGTCATCAAGAAGAAGTGGAAGATATATCTCAACTTTTAGACAAAGCCGAGAGTTTATTGTTTGGTGTTTCGCAAAAATATTTAAAACAAAATTTTATTCCAATCCAAAATATTCTTACCGAAGCGTTTGATCGCATTGATGAACTGCATAAACAAAAAGGCAAACTTAGAGGGTTGCCAACAGGATTTTCTGATTTGGATAATATTTTGGCTGGACTTCAAAAGTCAGATTTAATTATTTTAGCCGCTCGTCCAAGTATGGGGAAAACGGCTTTGGCTTTGGATATTGCTCTTAATGTCGCGCGAACAACAAAAATTCCTGTCGGTATTTTTAGTTTAGAAATGTCTCAAGATCAATTAGTTGACCGTTTAATTTGTTCGCAAGCCAACGTGGATCTTTGGAGAATGCGCACCGGACGACTTTCTGAAAAAGAAGACGACGATGATTTTCCAAAAATTGGACACGCGATGGCCGTTTTATCCGAAGCGCCAATTTTTATTGACGATTCGGCAACAGTTAATATAATGGAAATTCGAACTAAATGCCGACGTTTGCAAGCGGAACACGGATTAGGCTTGATAATTCTTGATTATCTTCAATTAATGGAAGGCAGAAAAAACGAAAATAGGGTTCAAGAAGTCGCGGAAATTACTCGGTCGTTAAAAGGAATTGCCCGTGAATTAAATATTCCCGTCTTGGCCCTATCTCAACTTAACCGAGCAGTAGAATCAAGAACTCCGCCAATCCCAAAATTGTCCGATCTTCGAGAATCCGGAACAATAGAACAAGACGCAGATGTTGTTATGTTTATTTATCGTGAAGATATTTATAAACAAGAGAGTCATAAAAAAAATATCGCTGAAATTTATATTGCTAAACATCGCAATGGACCAACTGGCAAAATTGAACTTTTCTTTGATGAAAGAAAAGTAAGTTTTCGAAATTTAGAAAAAACAATACAAGAAGAATAGGAATTTCAGGACTTACGCAGTTTAATCAAAAAATGGCTAAAGTTAGCGAAAATTGAATTTTTGTTAATTTTTCATTTTTAGCTAATATTAGCCAAATGCACATTAATAGTGCGTAACTCCTGAATTTAAGATTTAAGATTTTCGATTTAAGATTTATGAATAAAGAGGAATTAAAACAAAGAACAAAAAATTATGCGTTGCGAATAATAAAATTGGTTGAAGCATTGAACTCATTTTGAGTTTTTCTTAAAAATATGCTAATATAAGATAAAGGTCGAATAAATTTGACGGCTAAATTTTATCTTAATCTTAGTATATGTCTAAAAAAACAACAATTAAAAATAAATTAACTTTTAATGAATTGCC
>JACQWZ010000113.1 GCA_016209005.1 Candidatus Kuenenbacteria bacterium | reverse complement strand
TTTGGCTAATATTAGCTAAAAATGAAAAATTAACAAAAATTCAATTTTCGCTAACTTTAGCCATTTTTTAATTAAACTGCGTAAGTCCTGAAATTAAAAATTTTTACAAAACTAAGCTATTTTCTAATTTCTAATTACCCAACTTCTAATCTCTATTTTTTTATGATAATTATTGGCATTGATCCTGGACTGGCAACAACTGGTTATGGAATTATACAAGTTCAAAGTCCAAAGCCTATGTTGAGCAAAGTCGAACCATTCAAAGTTCAAAGTTATGGTTGTATTTATACAAATTTAAAATTTTCAACAATTGAACGTTTGGAAAAAATTCATTGGGAATTAAAAAAAATTATAAAAAAATATAGACCTGATAAAATTGCGGTGGAAGAATTATTTTTTGCTAAAAACGTAAAAACAGCTTTAAAAGTTGGAGAAGCAAGGGGGGTGATTTTATTAACAATTAAACAAAATAAAATTCCATTTTTTGAATTTACTCCGCTTCAGGTTAAACAAGCGATTACAGGTTATGGTCGCGCTTCAAAAGATCAAATTCAAAAAATGATCAAAGTTATACTAAATTTAAAAGAAATTCCAAAACCAGACGACGCAGCCGACGCCTTAGCCATCGCAATCACCTGCGCGCAAACGAATATGAAATGTTCAAGTTCACGAACATAATTGACATTTAATTAAAAAATAAATTAATAAATTCATAAATTTTAAATTTTAAATTTTTTTATGTTATTTGATTTAAAACTAAAAAATTCAACTCCAATCCAACGAACAAATATTTCTCAAAATCCAATTCCAATTCAACGGGTAAATAGTGTTCCGCAAAATCCTATTCCAGCGCAACGAACAAATATTTCTCAACAACCTTATTTTAAAAAACAAACCCATCCTATTCAACAGCCCGCTCAACAAAAAGAAAAAAAGCTTAGAATTATAGCTTTAGGCGGATTAGAGGAAGTTGGTAGAAATATGACATTATTTGAATATGGTCAAGATATTATAATTTTAGATATGGGTTTGCAATTTCCAGAAGAAAATATGCCGGGCATTGATTATATTATTCCTAATATTGAATATCTTCGAGGCAAAGAAAAAAATATTCGGGGAGTTATTTTTTCTCATGGTCATCTGGACCATATTGGCGCCGCTCCGATTCTTTTGGGAAAATTAGGCAATCCTCTTATTATTGGTCGCGATATGACAATCGCTATGATTAAACATCGCCAAGAGGATTATGAAAAAAATTCAGCCAAGAAATTAAAAATCATTCTTATTAAAAATCTTCATGAACGATTACGGCTTGGTTCATTTAAAATAAACTTTTTTCAAATTGAACATTCTATTATTGACGCATTTGGCATTATTATAAAAACGCCAGTCGCGACAATTATTCATCCCGGGGATTGGACCTTAGAAAAAAATAGCGAGAACAAACCAGTTCTTGATTATTCTTTTCTTTCACGACTTCCTAGGCCAACCATTTTAATGTTGGAAAGTTTAGGCGCTATTGACGTCCGAAGAAGCGCTAGCGCTGATGAAATGAAAAAAAATCTAGCCAAACTCATTAATGAAACATCAAATCGACTCATTGTAGGCACCTTTTCTTCTCAAATTGAGAGAATTAGTTGGATTATTGAAACAGCGGAAAAAATTGGCAAAAAAGTTGCTCTGGGCGGTTATAGTATGAAAGTAAATGTGGAAATTGCCAAAAAACTTGGTTATATTAAAGCCGACAAAGGTACTTTAATAAAAATTGAACAAGCCAAAAATTATCCAGATAATAAAGTTATTATTCTCTGTACTGGCGCTCAAGGTGAAGGCAATGCCGTCTTATCTCGTATTGTTAAAAACCAGCACCCTCATATTAAATTAAAAAAAACCGATACGGTTGTTTTTTCTTCTTCTATTATCCCGGGCAATGAACGTACCGTTCAACAACTTAAAGATAATCTTTACCGTCAGTGCGATAATGTTATTCATGGCGATATTATGGACATTCATGTTTCAGGTCACGGTAATCGCAATGATATTATTTATATGCTTCAAACCATTAAGCCTACTTATTTTATTCCGGTTTACGCTTATCATTATATGCTTAAAGAAGCAGCTAAATTAGCTAAAAAAATTGGCATTGAAGCGGATAAAATTTTTATTCCAGACAATGGTCAAATTATTGAAGTTACTCCAAAAAGCGTCCAATTAATCAATAAAAAAGTGCCAGCTAATTATGTGTTTGTGGATGGTTTAGGCATTACTGACAGTAATAATGTGGTTTTGCGCGATAGAAAAATGATGGCCGAAGATGGAATGTTAGTAATAATTTCCACAATAGATAGCAGAACTGGAAAATTAATCGGCAATCCAGACCTTATTTCTCGAGGATTTGTTTATATGAAAGAAAACAAAGAGTTAATTGAGCAAATCCGCAGTAAAGCAAAGAAAATTTTTAAAGAAAATGATCCTAGATCTAAAACATTCGATATGTATTTAAAAGATAAAATTAGAAATGATCTTGGACAATTTGTTTATACCAAAACTCAAAAACGACCAATGATTTTACCGGTGTTGATTGAAGTGTAAAATAGGCAAAAATTTTAAGAAAAATTTTTTCAATTTCTAATTTTTAATTTCTAATTTCTAATCAATTTTTAATGATTTAATGATTTAATTTTCAATTAATTCTTTATTTAAAAATTGGGTTCACCCTGTTAAATTGCTTTGCACCAGCTTTGCTGGATTTAATAGGGTAAATTGAAAATTTAATAAAAATTAGAAATTAAAAATTGAAAATTATTTTAATGTTCTAGTGTTTTTGTATTTTATGTTAAATCGAAAATCAAAATATTTACAAATCGCTTTTAACCGTTCTCTTGATGAAGTAAGAGAAATGATTACGGCGCTTCCAGTTTCGGAAAAAATAATTATTGAGGCGGGAACTCCGTTAGTCAAAAATTATGGGAAGAAAAGTATTGCCGCGCTAAAAAATTGGTGGAGCGAAAAAATACAGAAGCCGGGTTACATTGTTGCTGATTTAAAATGTATGGATAGGGGCTTACGAGAAGTTGAAGCAATTGCCGAAGCCGGCGCTTCTGCGGCGACTTGTTTAGGATTAGCGCCAATAGAAACTATAAACGAATTTATCAAAGAGTGTGAAAAAGCAGGGATTGATTCAATAGTTGATATGATGAATATAGAATTTCCATTTGAAATTTTACAAAAATTAAAAAAACTCCCTACCATAGTTGTTTTACATCGCGGGGTAGATGAAAACAAAAGAAACAGAGGAAAACAAATTCCGTACGATCAAATACATCGAATAAAAGGAACTTATAATAATGTTTTAATATCGGTGGCTGGCGGAGAAACAGGACGCGATGTTGTCAGAACTTTTTTTAATGATTCTGATATTGCGGTTATCTGGCGTTCTTTTTACCCCACCTTTAACACATGTCTTTTTTCTTGGCTAATTTAAACATAAAAAAAACAGCCACTACAGTACAATAGCTGTTTTGATGCTAATCTTAGTTAAAATTTGAGTTATTTTTTTCTTTTTTACCTTAATTATTCTGGAGCTAAGAAGGTTGGGATTTTAGGAATTTTTAATCGAGAAAGAATATTTTTTGCATCTTGGTTTAA
>JACQWZ010000117.1 GCA_016209005.1 Candidatus Kuenenbacteria bacterium | reverse complement strand
CTTTGGCAACATTTTTAGTTGCAGAGCCGATGAAAGTTCGGCAACATTCCTTAATTGCTTGACACGAGGGTGAGGGGTTTACATTTTAATTTTATATTTATTAGCGTTTATTCGTGTTAATAAATTAGTGGTTGACATAACTCCTTTTAATTTTTATGAAACTAATTAAACAAATTAAAATTTTCAAAAACATTCAACCGCGAGAAAAATGGCTGGAACAAACCAGAGATGTTTTTTTAATGCAAGCAAAAGAAGGATTGGCTTTTGAAAAACACAGAAAGGAAATTTCATTAGATAATAAATATTTAACATCGCTTGTTTTTTTGAAATTATTTTTAAAGCCAATTGGCGCGTTGGCAATGGTGGCAATTTTATTTTTTAGCGGTTCAACTTTTGCGATTCAAGCGGCAAAAAATACCGCGCCTGGCGATCCTTTATATATAATTAAAATTAATTTAGAAAAAACAGAAAAAATTTTAACTAATAATAAAGAAAAAAAAGTGAATTTAGCCATAAAATCTAGCAATGAACGTTTAAAAGAATTAAAAAAACTTTCTCATTCCGCGCCTTCAATTAAAAATGATAAAAATATAAAAACAGCCACTCAAAATTTAAATGAAGGAATGAAAGAAATTAAAGTTTCTTTAAATGATTTAAAAGAAGAATCCAATTCTAAAACAACAGTAGAAACAGCAAAAACAGTGGACGCGCAAACTGTTAAATATGAAAAAGAATTGATTCAAACAAAAAAAGAAGCAAGTCCTTTAATTAAAGAAGAAATAGAAAAAGTTTTAAATTCTGTGGAAGAAACAAGTTCGCACGCTCTTCAAACCATTATCAATGAACAAGAAATAACAAAAGAAAATTCTGTTGTAAAAAATGAAGCGACAGATATTATTGAAAATAAAATTAAACAAACAGAAGAAAAAATTGAAGAAGTAAAAAATAAAGCCGTTGATTTAGCAGAAGTTTCTAAAGCGGAAATTTTAGCGGAAGTTGAACAAGGAGGCGGGCAAATAGATCAAATTGATTCACAAAAAATTGAAGAAAATAATGAAACAACCAACAATCAGCAATTAACAATCAACAATGAAGAAAAAAAACAAGAAAATATAGAAACAATTAACAATCAACAATCAACAATTAACAATAAAACACAAAAACAAGAAGACACAGGAATAATTAACAATCAACAATCAACAATCAACAATGAAGCGCAAAAACAAGACAATAAAAAGATTGTTGATTCTCAAAAAATTGAAGTTATTAAAGTTGAGGGCGGGAAAGAAATAAAAACACAAGAACAAGAAAACATTAAAACATTAAAACAAGAAGACGTTAAAATACAAGAATCTGTAATCAATGAAACACAAAAACAAGAAAACACAAAAACACAAGAATCAACAAATAAAATTAAACAAACAGAAGAAAAAATTGAAGCAATTAAAGTTTTAGCGAAAGAGAAGAGTCAAGAAATTATAAAAGAAACAAATAAGGCTGAAGCAATTTTAAAAGAAGTTAAAGAAACATTAAAACAAAAAGATTTAAACAAGGTTGATTTGAATATAATTGCCGATAAAATAGCGGTAAGCAAGAAATTAACCAATATAGCTAATAAGGTTGCGGATAAAGCAATAAAACAATAAAACAAAAAAACAAAAAAACACTGTTATAATTTTCAATTTTCAAGCTCCAATTTTCAATAAAATTCTAATGAATTAATTTACAAACAATAAAAGGATCATATTATTTATTTTGATTTGTTTGAAAATTTTGTCATTGAAAATTGATTGAAAATTGATAATTGAAAATTGAAAATTAATTTTTATGTTTGACTTTAATTTTAAATTCTTTATTTATAATGTAGAACATAGACTTGAATTCTTTCTATAAACTTTCTATAAATTTTGAATTACAAAACTCCTAAATTACCCCCCTCCCTTGATGGGAGGGGTTAGGGGAGGGTGAGGGAAAACACCTACCCCTCTCCCCAACCCTCTCCCACAAGGGGAGAGGGGGAATTAAAAATATGGCATTTTGTAATTCAAGGTATAAAGAATTCAAGCGTGTGTTTTTACACACAAATCAAGTAGTTTTTGTAAAAAACCGAAAGGTCGATTCCATTAGATGGAAATTTTTTACAATGGCTACTATTTAATTAAAATTAATTAATTCTAATTTACAAAAATTAACATCAAAAAGCTTAATAGAGAATTTTTCTAAAAAGCTAAAAAGCTAATTCCTAAGAAGCTAATTAATGTTAATCCGCAAATTAGAATGGAGAAAAATTTATATGAGTACAAAATTTAAATTAACTGGACTATTCGCGATTACCATAATGATTGGTATTTTGGGATTAGTCGCTGTTATGCCAGTTGTCGCGGCTGAAACAATTGCTGACGGTGATTTGGTAAAAACCGCTGATTCCGGAAAAGTTTATGTAGTTTCTGGATCTACAATAAAACACATTTCCGATATGAATGTTTTTAAATCATACGGATATGCGGTTAGCAAAATTAAAACCGTTGTTAGTTTAGCTGACTACACAGCCGGAGCCGCATTAAACAAAGTAATGGATGGAACTTTGATTAAATCTTTGACTGACAAGGCTGTTTATGTTGTTTCTAATGGCAACAGACGACACATCGTAAATATAGCCGCTTTTAATGGATTGGGTTATAAAGTTGGCTTGATTATGCAATTGTCTTCATCTGCAATGGCAAATTATACTACTGGAGACGCAATCACTTCAGCCGCAACCATTCCAGATGGCGCTTTAGTTAAAGCGACTGATTCAGGAAAAGTTTATATAATTGAAAGTGGAAAGAAAAGACCTATTAGCACAATGGACGCTTTTAAATTAAATAACTTTCAAGTAAAAAATATTTTAGTTATCCCATCCGCCACAGTCGCAACCATCACAGCTGGCGACGCAGTTGTTGCTAAAATTACCACAACACCTGTCACACCTCCAGT
>JACQWZ010000105.1 GCA_016209005.1 Candidatus Kuenenbacteria bacterium | reverse complement strand
TTTCAGGAGTTACGCACTATTAATGTGCATTTGGCTAATATTAGCTAAAAATGAAAAATTAACAAAAATTCAATTTTCGCTAACTTTAGCCATTTTTTGATTAAACTGCGTAAGTCCTGAATTTATAATTTATAATTTCTATGGCTATTAGACCATCAAAAATTAAAGATTTGGATTTTAAAAAGAAGCTTTCTATTTCAGAAATTGATGAAGAAATTAAAAAAGATAAAGAATTAGAAGGAGAAATAGCTATTTTTGAAGCCGAGAAAGTTTATAGAGAAGGAATTATTTCTATCAAAGATTTAATCGCTCCGACAGTTTTTAGAGTCGACCCCGCGTATGTCCAAATAAATCAAACTTACGCGCGAACTCTTTTTGTTACCACTTATCCTCGTTTTATTAGCATTGGTTGGTTTATTCCAATTCTTAATTTTAACGCGCCATTAGATATTAGCATGTTTTTTTATCCGATAGATTCAACGGTTATTTTGAAACAATTAAGAAACAAAACAGGCGCTTTGCAGGCTCAAATTTCAGCTTTAAGAGACAAAGGAGCGGCGCGCGATCCAATGTTAGAGCAAGCCTTGGAAGATGTGGAAAGATTAAGAGATGAAATAACTCAAGATGTTGAAAGATTTTTCCAATACGCTTTGTATGTTACGGTTTACGCTGAAACAGAAAAAAAATTAGACGAATTAACGGAAAAAATTGAAGGAATATTTGGCACAAGATTAATTTACACTCGTCGCGCTTTATATCAATCAGAACAAGGATTTAATTCCACTTTGCCTTTAGGAAACGATGAAATCGGCGTGTCTTTTAATTTAAATTCTTCTCCTTGCGCCGCGAGCTTCCCCTTTATGTCCAGCGAGTTGACGAGTGAATCCGGAATTCTTTATGGAATTAATCGTCATAATAATAGTTTAATTCTTTTTGATCGTTTTTCTTTGCAGAACGCGAACATGGTTGTTTTCGCGACTTCCGGAGCTGGAAAAAGTTACGCTGTCAAACTTGAAGTATTAAGAAGCTTAATGATGGGAATCAATGTTATTATTATTGATCCAGAAATGGAATATAAACATCTTTGCGACGCGGTTGGCGGAACTTATATTAATGTTTCTTTAAGCTCGGAAAATAAAATTAATCCTTTTGATTTGCCAAGACCTTTAAGTAAAGAAACAGCGGTGACTGACATTATTCGTTCAGCGATTATTACTTTAAAAGGATTAATGAAATTAATGCTTGGAGAAATAACTTCTCAAGAAGATTCAATTATTGACCGAGCCCTTTTAGAAACGTATAATAGAAAAGATATTATCAATGAATCAGATCTATCTCAAGTTGAACCTCCGATTATGAAAGATTTTCAAGAAATATTAGAAGGAATAGTTGGCGCGGAAGATATTCTTTTAAGACTTAAAAAATATACTGAAGGAACTTTTTCCGGACTTTTAAATAATTTAACCAACATTGACACAAAGAATCAATTAATTATTTTTAGCGTTCGCGATTTAGAAGACGAACTAAGGCCAATTGGCATTTATGTAATTATCAATTATATTTGGAATACCGTTAGATCGGAATTAAAAAAAAGAATTTTAATAGTTGACGAGGCGTGGTGGTTGATGCAACACGAAGATTCAGCTAAATTTATTTACGCTTTAGTAAAAAGATGTCGAAAATATTATTTAGGCGTAACAACAATCAGCCAAGATGTAAACGATTTTTTAAATTCGCAATATGGGCAAGCGATTGTCACTAATTCGGCTTTGCAATTATTATTAAAACAATCTTCGGCGGCCATTGAAATAATAGCTAAAACCTTTATGTTAACCCAAGGAGAAAAATATTTGCTTTTAGATTGCGAAATAGGCGAAGGAATTTTTTTCGCCGGCGCCAAACATGTCGCGATAAAAATTATAGCTTCTTATTTGGAAGATCAATTAATCACTTCGGATCCTAGCCAACTTTTAGAAATAGAAGAAGCAAAAAGAGAATTTGATGAAAGCCTTTAAAAATTATAAATTCAGGACTTACGCACATTTACAATAAAATGAGATAAAAATATAAATAATAAACCAGAATCAGGCTGTTTTAGCGTGATTTTAAAGTTAAATCTATGTCTATAGTAAATTAGCTTTTCGATAAACCTAAATAT
>JACQWZ010000111.1 GCA_016209005.1 Candidatus Kuenenbacteria bacterium | reverse complement strand
TCCAATTTGATTATAACAGGACTTACGCACTATTAATGTGCATTTGGCTAATATTAGCCAAAAATAAAAAATTAACAAAAATTCAATTTTCGCTAACTTTAGCCATTTTTTAATTAAACTGCGTAAGTCCTATATAATAAATTTGATAATCGCTGGATAATTTAGAAATTTTTTCGCCCCGAAGAGCGGCTAAAGCGATATGCGCTTTTTGTTTTGGAGATAGATTTTTCATATATTTTTATTATACCATATTCACCAAATACAGTTGTCCAGTATAGGGGTACATTATACTAAAAAAACTTTATTATCTTTTTCCATATATTTTAATTTCATCCTTATAAATAAATATATTTTTCTAATAGAGGATTAATCCCGCCATAAGTTAATAAATCAACTTTTTGTCTTAATAAATCCTCTAACTCATTTTTTAAATGAATAAAATCTAATAAACTTTTATCTTTTTGTAATTCAACTAAAATATCAATATCACTTTCATACGTTTCTTCACCGCGAGCAAAAGAACCAAAAATTGATGCTTTAATTACGCTATTCTTTTTTAATATTGGAAATATTTTTTCTTTAATTTTTATTATTTTTTGCGTCATATTGTTTTTTTAATTTGTATTATGCTTGTGTATTATGTAAATATTTTATTCATTTTGTTCTTGCGCCTCTTGTTTTTTTATTAGTTTTTTCTGTTTTTCAATATTTTTTTCTAATTCGAGTTTGCGTTTTTTATCTTGAGGGTCTGATGTTTTAAGACTCCCTTCGGTTTCTTTAAGATATGCCCTAAGTATGTCTAATGTTGTCCATTTCTCTTCTAAAGATTTTCCCTTAGTATGATTTTCCATAATTCTTTTAATAGTAAAAATAGATCCTAAATCGTCTTCTGTCATTTCTTCTCTATTGGATCCCCCCTCTTTTTTTAATGTGTCCAACATAATTTTCTCCCAGTTTATTACTGTTTTAGTAATAAATTATTAAATAAATTATTAAATAAATTAAAAATTATTTTTTCACTTCTTCTAATGATAAACTTTTTAGATCAATCATTGGAAGAGAACTGGCTGGAAGAAATCCCCATTTTACATTTTCAGCCATTTTTTGGACAAATAAATTTTAAAAAAGTTTTATTGTTCCCTTATAAAAATCTATTTCCCATTTAAAATTTTTTATAAAACTCAAACCCAAAAGTCCGTCTACATAAGCCGTTGAGGGTAAATCATGAATCATTGTTTTAATTTCTTTTACTTCTCTACCAAAAGCTTTTACTGATTTTAAAGTAACCAAAGGGGCTTGTTCTGTTCCTGAAGCGGTGGTCATGCTAATTTTTTCTTTACTTATCTCGGCCCTTAAGCCCAAACTTTCAGAAATCCTCCAAGGAATCATAAGATAAGTTGCTCCTGTATCCAAAGCCATTTTTAAAGTCTCTATAATCCGACCTTTAATTACTACATCTACTATAATTACAGATCATTGGGATTAAATTTAAATTCAGCCATAATTAAAAAGCTACAGCATAACCCTTTTTAGAAATTTTACCGGTATAAAAAGTGGCTACATGCTCTTTTGGTTTTACTTTTAATAAAGCATTATAAACATCTTCTCTATTTTTGCTATTGGAAAGCAAAATTCCTTCAATTGGTCTATTTAACTCATCTTCTTCTAAAACTTTTACTAAAAGCCACTGATTTTTATATTTTTTTTTAAGTTGTTCTATTTCTGTTTTTTTCATATTAAAAGGGGACTGTTCCCAATTTTTGAGGCTCCAAAGCCTGCATAAATAAAGAGTAAAATGGATATAAAATAGAATTTAGCCACTTTTTGATCAAAAATTTTATTTAACTTTCGCTTCTTCTAACGACAAAGATTTTAGATCAATCATTGGAAGTGAGCTGGCTGGGAGAAATCCCCATTTTACATTTTCAGCCATTTTTTGAACAAACTCATATTGAATTGTTTGGGGATTGGCTCGCAACATTTCTCCTTTTAATCTAATAGATTCAGCTTCTCCTTGGGCAGTAACAATTTTTTGCTTTTTTTCCACTTCGATTCTTTCTAAATCATATTTTGCTTTTTTAATTCTTTGTTCGGCAATTTGTTTTTCTTCAATTGACTTGGCGTATTCTGGAGTAAAAGTCACCTTTCTTAAAAGAACTTCTTCTAAAATAATTCCTTTTTCGGCAAACATCGGCTTAATTTCTTCAGTCATTTTTTTAACCGCTTCAGCTCTTTTTTCTGAATAAATATCTATGGCAGTATATCGAGAAATTACTATTCTAATTTGACTGCGAGAAATTGGTTTAACAATTTTTTGAACATAATCTTCTCCTATATTTTGCCAAAGCTCATTAACTTTATTAGAATCAAGATGAAATAAAACTGTTACATCAATTGTTACTTGCTGTCCATCTGAAGTAGGAGCTTCCATACTATCGTCTTTTTCTCCCAATATCATCGCATTTTCTTCGCTGCTGCTCATAGTAAAAGCTTGAGTTCGAGTGTTAAATTCTTTCGCTGTTTGCCAAAAAGGAATTTTTAAATGTAATCCTGGCAATAAATTTTTTTCTAAAATTCCTCGTCCAATATCATAAATGCAAGCAATATGTCCACCCGAAACCACAACAAATGAGTTAAAAATTAAAATGAGAGCGATAATACCAACGATAATTCCAATTAAAAAATTCTTAGGCAATTTAGGTTTTATTTCTATTGCCTCGTTATTTTGCGATGACATAAATTTTTTTTGAAATTTATTAATTACGACAAAAATAGCAATAATAATTGCTATTAAAATTATAAAATCAGACATAGAAAAAAATTAAAATTCAAAGCTTGTGGTGAGCTTGTCGAATCCATCAAAATGACAATGCCAGCCAAAAGCTGGTCACCCCCCTGGGTGACAAAAATAAAAAAAATAAAAATAAATCTCTTAATATAATGGATCAATAATTTTTAAACCATTAATTTTTTTAAAATCCTTTTTATTGTGAGTGATTAAAACTAAATTATTAACCAAAGCCGTCGCGCCAATAATTGCGTCTGGTAATTTCAATTTATATTTTTTTCTAATTTTTATTGTTTGTTCAACAATTTCATCATCTAATTCATTTATTATAAAATCTTTAATAAATCCCTTGATTTCCGCCTCTTCATTAATTTGTAAGGCAGGATAACTGAAAAGTTCTATCTTTGTAATTATTGACAAACTAATTAAATTAGAACCTTCCACAATAGACATGAAATTTTTATCTAATTTTTTTTGGTTCCTTAAATAATATAAAATTGAGTTGGTATCTAAAGCATACTGCATATTGTTTATTATTTTTATGATAATTAATTTAGCTTTCTATCCCATTCTGCCCTAATTTTTTTTTCATATTTTAAAGGGTCAATAGTAATCCTATTCTTTAATATACCTTTGTATTGTTTAAGATAAGATCTTGTTGTTGATTGTTTTTTTTCTTTGGGTAAAACTAAAATATATTCCAGAATTCTTCTGGGGATTTCCAATATAATTTTATCACCTTGAATTTTTGGTTGGACTAAAATTTGATTATTCATATTTTAATTCGCCAGCTGGCGGATCAAAAGTTAAAAGGAAAAAAATAAAAATTTAAAAATTAAAATGCAAAATGCAAAACAACAACTTAAAACTTACAATAATAAACTTACAAAAACAATAAAGCGTTTTTATTAAAAAGTCAAGGAAATGTATAATGCCACCCTATTTTGGACTCCGCGGGTATTTTAATAAATTGATTTTCAGATGTTTTAATTATTGGATTAAATAATTGTTCAACTGATTGATTTTGATTTGCTAATAATTTTTGCTCTTGCCATTGTATTAT
>JACQWZ010000115.1 GCA_016209005.1 Candidatus Kuenenbacteria bacterium | reverse complement strand
GTGGCAATTTATAATACGTCTCTAAGAGACAAATTCAAAATAGCCTCGCCTCATCCCGCTCTTACCATATTCCAAAAAATGTAAAAGAACAATATCTCGCTTAATAATTATTTAATAATAATTTAACATACGAATTCAAAGGATTTAAGATTTTTTAATTTTGATTTGTTCACCCTGTTAAATGCGAAGCAATTTTTGTCAAACAAAAATTATTTAACAAGGTAAATTTTACATTTTGATTTTTACATTTTGATTTTTTATGTCTTGTGTTTTTTGTAAAATTATAAAAAAAGAATTGCCGTGTTATAAAATTTATGAAGATAAAGATGTTTTGGCGATTTTAGATATTGCTCCGGTAAATCATGGGCATACTTTAGTAATTTCTAAAAAACATTTTATAAATTTAGAAGAAATTCCGGATGAGGAATTATGTAAAATAATTAAAATTGTAAAAAAAATTGGCAAAGCGATAATAAAAGGATTAGGAGTAAAAGGGTATAATGTTAACATAAGTAATAATTCTGTTGCTGGGCAAGTTGTTCCGCATATTCATTTTCATATAATTCCAAGAATAGAAGGAGACGGATTATCTCTTTGGCCGCAAGAAAAATATGAAAAAAACGAAGCGGAGGAAACTTTAAAAAAAATACAAACAAACTTATAAAAATTTTAGATTTTAAATTTTGAATTTTAGATTTAAAATTTGTTTTTTTGTTTTTTTGTTTTAATGTTCTCGTGTTTTTATGTTTTAATGTTTTTCTATGAAAATAATTTTTTTTGGACCGCAGGGATCTGGCAAGGGGACTCAAGTTGAATTGCTTGCTAAAAAATTTAATATTCCAGCAATATCTCCCGGGGTTATTTATCGTCAAGAAATTACAAAGAAAACTAAATTAGGTAAAATTGCCGCTAAATATTTAAATAAAGGAGAATTGGCGCCAAGTGATTTGACCAATGAAATAATGAAAAACCGTTTGAAAAAAATAGATTGCAAAAAAGGATTTATTTTAGATGGTTATCCAAGAGATTTAACACAAGCTCAATGTTTAGACAAAATAACAAAAATAGATTTAGCAATTGAAATTATTTTATCAAACAAAGAATGTTTAAAAAGATTTTCTGGTCGTCAAAATTGTATTTGCGGGACTGTTTATCATATTAAATTTAATCCACCGAAGAAAAAAGGAATTTGCGATAAATGCGGCAAATCTCTTTTTATTAGAGAAGATGAAGGTTTAGAAGCAATAAAAAAAAGGCTTCAAATTTATTCTCAAAAAACAAAACCTTTATTAAAAGAATACCAAGAGAGGGGAATATTAATTAAAATAAATGGAAACCAGAGCATTAAGGAAGTGGAAAAAGAAATAGGCGATAAATTAAAAGTTTATTTCAATAACCCGCTAAAGCGGGGTAAATAATTTTTTTAAATATTTTATTTTCCCAGCTTTAGCTGGTTATTAATATGAAAAAAATTTTAATTCTGGGCGCCAAGGGAAATTTAGGTGCGCAATTAATAAAAGTTTTTGCCAATGGCAATGAAGTGATAGGTTTAGATAGAGGTGAGATTGATATAACCGACAGAGAATTAATTTTAAAAAAGGTTGATGAAGTTAAGCCAGACTTAATTATTAACGCTGCCGCTTATAACGCAGTAGATAAATGCGAAGATAGCGATGAAGAGTATGAGTTGGCAAAAAAAATTAATATTGATGGCCCGAAATTTTTAGTTGAAGCTAGTTTAAAAGTGAGGGCCATTTTAATACATTATTCAACTGATTATGTTTTTAATGGTGAAAAAAAATATGGCTATGTTGAAACTGACAAGCCTGAACCAATAAGTCGTTATGGTAAAACTAAATTTTTTGGTGAAAAAAAAATATTAGAATTTGGTGGTAAAAGATTAAAATGGTATTTGATTAGGACATCAAAATTATTTGGACCAAAAGGAGAAAGTGAAATTGCTAAGCCAAGTTTTTTTGATATAATGTTAAAATTAAGCAATGAAAAAAAAGAGCTTGAAGTTGTAGACGAAGAAATGAGCTGTTTTACTTATACGTCAGATTTGGCTAACGCTACCAAAAAATTAGTTGATGAAAATCGCGATTATGGCATATATCATATTATTAACGATGGAGCCTGTACTTGGTATGAGGCGACAGTAGAGTTATTTAAGATAGCCAAAGTTAATATTAAAGTGATTCCAATAAATGGCGAAAAATTTGTCAGACCGGCAAAACGGCCAAAATATTCTATTCTACTTAACACAAAATTACCATTACTCAGAGATTACAGAGAAGCGTTGAAGGAATACTTAAAAACAAAGTGAAAAAGTTAAAGTTCAGGAGTTACGCACTATTAATGTGCATTTGGCTAATATTAGCTAAAAATGAAAAATTAACAAAAATTCAATTTTCGCTAACTTTAGCCATTTTTTAATTAAACTGCGTAAGTCCTGAAGTTAATAGTTTAAATAAAATTTTTATAATTTAAAATTATAATTTTTAACTTTAAACTGTAATTTTGCACTTTGCACTTTTAACTTTTAACTATTTAAGTTGTCCGTTACTTTTGTTATTTTGTTAAATGTTAATTGTTGACTGTTAATTGTTAATTGTTTTTTTATGTACAATCAAATTACTTCCAACAAACGAAAATCTATTTTTATAATGGTTTTATTTATAATTATAATTATTGCTTTAGGTTGGGTTTTTGGAAAAATAAGCGGTTACGGTTATGAGGCTTTAATTTTTGCCATTATTATTTCCGCAATAATGTCTCTTTTTAGTTATTTTCAAGGAGATAAAGTTGCTTTATGGACAGCCGGAGCAAAGGCGCTAGAAAAAAATGATAATCCATATGTTTATAGAATGGTAGAAAATTTATGCATTGCCGATGGATTACCTTTGCCAAAAATTTATCTTATTCATGATTCAAGCCCGAACGCTTTTGCTTGCGGTCGCGATCCAAAACACGCTTCAATCGCCTTGACCACTGGGATTGTTGAAAAATTAGAGAATGAAGAATTAGAAGGTGTAATCGCCCATGAACTATCGCACATTAAAAATTATGATATTAGATTAATGACAATTGTTATTGTTTTAGTCGGGGTTATTATGCTTTTGTCTGATTGGCTTTTACGTTCTTTTTGGTTTAAAGGACGAGATGATAATAAGGGACAATTGGGTTTAATTTTATTTATTATTGGAATAATTTTAGCCATTCTTTCTCCGCTTATCGCTCAACTTATACAATTAGCTGTTTCTCGAAAAAGAGAATTTTTAGCCGACGCCTCTGCCGCTTTTTTAACTCGTTATCCAGAAGGATTAGCCAAAGCTTTAGAAAAAATTTCTCAATACAAACAACCTTTACAAAAAGCCAATCGCGCCACGGCTCATCTTTATTTTTCAAATCCATTTTCTGAAAAGAAAAATCGTTTAACTAAATTTTTTTCCACCCATCCCCCAATCGAAGATCGAATTAAAAGTTTGAGAGAAATGTAAAAGACAAAAAAACAATAAAACAAAAAAACAATAAAACAATAAAACAATAAAACAAATTAACCTAATTGATTTCTTTCTTTAATCTAAAATTTATAATTTATAGTATCGGAATTTCAATATTTAATTAAATCCCAATGACCAAACCCCAATACCCAATCAAACTATAAGCCCTAAATCCTAATTGTATTTTATTTGGAGTTTGAGATTTGGGATTTTATTGGACATTGGATATTGGGATTTGAGATTTGTAAAAATTTTTCTTAAAATTTTTGCTTATTTTATAATTTCAGGACTTACGCAGTTTAATCAAAAAATGGCTAAAGTTAGCGAAAATTGAATTTTTGTTAATTTTTCATTTTTAGCTAATATTAGCCAAATGCACATTAATAGTGCGTAACTCCTGAATTTCTAATCTCCTTAGCTTTTCCACTTTTTTATTTTGACATTTTGTTATTATTAGATAATAATTTAATCTTAACACCCCACTACGGGATCCTCCTGCCTACCTCCCAACAAGGATTCCGTAGGGCATCATTCACATTCCCGCCACAAGATCCGACCTTATAATCTTTTTACTAAAGGATCTTGTGGTGGCATTATAAAAGGGGAAAAGGAGGAGAAAAAATTGTTCGTTTTAAAAAAATTAAAACAAAGAAAAATTTTTTTTCTTTGTTTTAGTTTATATAGAAAATAAAATTTAATGCGTGTTTTTTTCATTCACGCAAAGGAGGTATAAAAAAATGAAAAAAATAATGATTGCGATTGTTGCGATCGCGATATTTTTTCTAGTTTCATGTAAAAATGAGGCCAGAGGGGATTCAATGATATTTGCAACTGATTGGACTACTATAATTCAATCAGTTGGGACATTGACGGAGTTCCAGCACTTTGTGAATGTCCAGTTCCTTTCCGAAGGAGCATGGGGAATTGAGCTTTTGGGGGACTTTGGGGATGTTACCAATCTCCAGATTCCATCAGGAGCATTCAGTATTCTCCTTCCCAATTATTTAGGAATAGGAGATATCTGGGCTCCACCTAACGCTCAGTTTTCTTTTTCCTACCAAGTTCCAGTTTGGTACGGATCTATAAGGGGGACAGCAACCGCCATGGGATATATCCCCTTTGATCCATCGTGGGGAATGGGACCGGGGTTAATAGACCCTGGCGTAACGGATTATGATGTGGTTTTAACTCCACATTATAATCAACCACCGCCACCAATTCCAGAACCAGCAACCTTGTGGTTGCTAGGGACGGGATTATTAATAGGAGGCCGTTTTTTTAAGGAGAAAAAAATAAAACCTCTTATGAGGTTTTAAAAAAGGAGGTGATAAAATAAAAAAAGGATCACTTTTTAAAAACTAAGGGGAGGTAAAGGATTTGTGAATTATATCTGTTTATACTTAGTCGGCTAGACAGATAATAATCACAATGAATTTACCTTCCTAATTTTTTTTGTGAAATTTTTTAAATGTTTAGATTTGATTTTTAAATACTCCTATGCACTGGTGCATAGGAGTAAAATCATTTTGTGTTTGGGTGTTGAACATCCAAATATTAAAAATAAAAAATTATTTTCCCCGCTTTAGCGGGCTATGAATTTATTAAATCATTTAAAATCTCCCACCTCCTCTTTTTCTCTTCCTTAGAAATATTATCTTTTAATTTAGCAGACACAGTTCCCGGGCGAGGGGAGTATTGGGAAATAAAGGCTTTGTTAAATTTTATTTTTTTGCATAATTTAACAGTATTTTCAAACTGTTTTTTTGTTTCCCCGGGAAAACCGACAATGATGTCAGTTGAAAGAAAAATTTTTCCTATTTTTTCGCGAACCTTTTGAACGAGTTTTAAATAATGATCCACAATATAATTGCGATTCATTTTTTTAAGAATTTCATCATCGCCCGATTGAACTGGTAAATGCAGTTCTTTTTTTATTTTCTCGCATTTTGCCATTGTGTCAATCAATTCATCTGACATATCCTTGGGATGACTAGTTAAAAAGGTAATTTGAAATTTACCCGGAATTTCAGCAATCATTTTTAAAAGTTGAGGAAAAGAAATTATTGTTGATTGTTGATTGTTAATTGTTAATTGATAAGAGTTTACATTCTGGCCTAATAAAATTATCTCTTTGTATCCTCTTTTAACCAAGTTTTTTATCTCGCAAATAATTTTCTCAATTGGCCTATAAATCTCTCGACCGCGAGTGTAGGGAACGACGCAATACGAACAAAAATTATCGCATCCAGTCATAATCGGAACATAAGCGATTGTTTTATTAGAATACTGCGGTTTAATATGAAAATAATCAGTAGAGACAAGGCATTGCTGCGTCTCTACATATTGTTGCATATTTACAATTTTTTTAGGCAATTCGGACAATTCTTTTATATTAAAAATTAAATCCGCTTTGTCTTTTAATTTTTTTTTGTCTTTTTCTGTAATGCAACCGGTGAGAGCGATAATTAAAGATGGCTTCTCTTTTTTTAATTTTTGCCATTTTTTTTCTTGGCCAAAAATTCTATCAATCGCTTTTTGTCGGACAGAACAACTGTTAATTAATATTAAATCAGCTTTGCTTTCATCTAAAGTAGGTTGATATTTCATTTTTTTTAAAACACTCGCGATTCTTTCAGAATCCGAAATATTCATTTGACAGCCAAAGGTGATGAGTTTATAATACATAGAAATAGTATAGCATAGATTTGTAAAATTTTTAATTTTTAATTTTGTAATTTTTAAATTCACCCTGTTAAATAATTTGTTTTGTAAATTAAAAATTATTTAAAAATTAAAAATTATAAAATTAAAAATTTTATTATGTCGCTTTTAATTTTAAAAAGCTATAAACTATAAATAACAAGTTATTAGCTTTTAGTGAATTTTTTACTTCTAAAAGCTAGCAGCTATAAGCTAAAAGCTAATTTTTATGAAACTAAAAATTTTTACAGATGGGGGAGCGAGGGGGAATCCTGGTCCGGGAGGAATTGGGGTTGTGATAAAATATGATAATAAAGTTTTAGAATTTTCAAAATATATTGGAAATTCAACAAATAATCAGGCCGAATATAAAGCGGTAATTTTAGCTTTGGAAGAAGCAAAAAAATTATCCGCCAAAGAGATTAATTTTTATTTAGATAGCGAGTTGGTGGTAAATCAATTAAATAGAAAATATAAAATTAAAAATCAAGAGTTAAGTTTTTTATTTATTCAAATTTGGAATCTTAGTTCTAATTTTAACAAAATTACTTACAATTATATTTCCCGTGAGCAAAACAAAGAAGCTGATAGATTGGTTAATCTGGCATTGGATGATCAGAATAAATTATGAATTTAAGGTAATTATGGAAAAATAAAAAAAATCTTACGAGGTCGAACCTCGTAAGATTTTTTTATTATAATTTATAAATTATTTAATAAATTTTCCCTTCTTTATTTATCTCGCCAACATAATTAGTGTGCATCACTTCTTTTATTTTTTTATAAGGAAAATGCTTTAAAGCCCACATTAATTTTGTTGTAATACATTCTAGACACATATCATAAGTTTGAATAGCGCCTAAATCTAACGCTTGTTTGCCAACATCATATAAATGCATTGATGTTGCGCCCTCAAGACATTGAGTGGTAACAACCACAGGGATTTTTTTCTCTTTAGCTTTTTTAATAATTTCTAAATAATCATACGCAATATTGCCAGGGCCATAACCAGAAAGAACAATTCCTTTCATTCCTGTGTCTAGAATAGTCATTAAAGTTTTTACAGACACGCCCGGCGTCATATTAATGGCAATTACATTTGGTTCAAAGCCATTTATAATATTTAAAGGACGATTGTGGCGCGGCTTATGTTCATCGCTCAAACGAATATCAATTCTGATTTCGCCAAGCAAATCCCAATTAATTGTTTCAAAAGCATCAAGTTTTGATTCTGAAACTTTAGAAGCGCGACTACCTAAAATAATTTCCTCATCAAAAACAATCATTGTTCCGGCAATATCCATGGTCGCAACCGTAACAGCGTTAATAAAATTACGTCGTCCATCAGTTTCAATTTTAGCCGCGGGAACTTGAGCGCCAGTTAAAACTACTGGCTTGCCAATGTCTTGCAAAGAAAATGAAAGAGCGCTGGCAGTATAAGCCATTGTATCAGTGCCATGAGTAATAACAAAACCATCATATTTATCATAATTTTCCGCAATAATAGAAGTCATTCTATCCCAATGTTTAGGATTCATATTTGTGCTATCAATATTATCAACATAATAAACATCTAATTTTGCCAATTCTTTTAATCGCGGTTCTAAATTAAGCAAAGATTTAATGGCTTTTTCTTTTTTATTAACAACCAAAGCGCCATCCTTTGTTTCTTGCATAATAATAGTGCCCCCACAAAATAAAATTAATATTTTTTTCATATAATTTATTTATCAGCGAACCGTTTTAGTTCGGAAATATTAATATTAATTAAATTAAATTCACCGCCAATAATTGAATCAAAATCTTGAGTCAAATTAAACATTCCATATAAAACATAAGTGGCAACGATTACAGAAATCATGCCAGTTATGCCGGGAATAAATATGGCGGTTAAGGCCAAATAAAGCATTGTTGATTGTTGTAAAAGAGTGTCATAGGCTTTAGGAATGAGCCGATTTTTTTTACTTAAACAAAAATCTGCATCGCGACAAATATCGCCTTGAAGATTAGCTAAATCCACAGAAACTCCTTCTATTTTAGAAATACTTTCAAATAATTCATTATTAGCTTTAAAAATTTCAAAATTATCAGCTTTGGGGTCTTCTAAAATATCAAGAAATAATTTAGCCCATTTTTGACATGAACGAGTCCCTAATTCTGGTTCAATTTTATTTAATGCTAACATTAATGATTGTAAAATGCCATAGAGTCTGACCACTGCTTCTTCAACTTGAATAAATTTATCATAACTAACTCCAATTTTTTGAGAAAGAATAATACCCAAAGCAAAACCGATAATAGCAAACAATTCTCCTAAATTAGCGTTAGAAATCCAAAGACCGTATGATTCTAAAATCCAAATTATACCTTTAAATGTAATTAAAAGAACAATAATATTAGTAATGGATTGCAATATTGTTCCTTGATAATAAAAAATTTTTTTAAAAAAATTACCGTATTTTAAAAATTTTAAACCTCTTAAAGCTCGACTAAATCGTAATATTCTAATTAGTCGCAAACTTCGAATAGCATTGGTTGGTAAGAAAATTTGTAAAAATAATTCTAAATAATTAGGAAAAACAGCAAAAAAATCTATTAGATTAAATGGCTTTATAAAAAATTTTATTTTTTTTGGCGCGGTAAAAATTCGCAATAAATATTCAATGGTAAATATGGCTAAAATAAAATAATTGGCTATTTTAATTTCTATTTTATATTTTTCAAAAATTTCAACATAAAAAAATTCAACAACAACTAAATATAGCGAAGCGATGATTAAAATAAAAATAAAAAATTGAACCAATTTAGCCACTAAGTTTTCTGGTTGTTCAAAAAAATTATAAATTTTTTCTTTGGTTGTTTGAGTTTTAATTTCATTTTTTTCCATACTGTCTTTATAGCATAGTTTAATAATTTTAACAAATTAAAATACACCACACAAATTATCTTTAAAATAATTGCTGTGTGGTGTATTATCTCTATTCAGTGAGCTTCGCTATCTCACTTAATATTTTTTTCACCTCCTCTTGTTTTCCTTGACATATATACTGGTTTTGTTTTAAATTTCCCTAAAATAAATTTTCAAATTTTATAGAATTAAATTTATTCCGGTTTAAATATTTCAAACAATCTTTTATCAAAACAGAAAAATCTTTTTCTAATCTGTTATGAGTAACATTT
>JACQWZ010000114.1 GCA_016209005.1 Candidatus Kuenenbacteria bacterium | reverse complement strand
TTATTATTCTGATTGCTAATTAAATAGTGACAATAAAGCTCTTTGTTTATAAAGCTTGATATAGACTTTCACCCCCTTTCTATGTTAAGTTTACTATCTATATTTTACCTTATTTTATTAATGTGCGTAAGTCCTGAAATATGGAACAAATTCAAAAAAATATAAAAGAAATTATTATTCATTCGCCGCAAGAATTGCCGGACTATAGTCAAATTGAACACATTGAAGAACCTTGGATGAAAGTGGATATTATCGCGCCTTCAGAATTTTTTGGGTTGATAATGCAATTGTGTCAAGAGAAAAGGGGAGTTTATAAAAATACAGAATATTTATCAGATAGAGTGATTTTACATTATGAAATGCCATTAACTTCGCTTTTGACCGATTTTTATGACAAATTAAAAAGCGTAAGCAAAGGCTACGCTTCTTTAAATTATGATTTTATAGAATATCGATTTTGCGAAGTAGTAAAATTAAATATTTTAATTGCCGATGAAATAGTTGAAGCCTTGACAATAATTATTTATAAAGATGAAATTTATAAAGCCGGTCGCAAAATAGTGGAATCTTTAAAAAATGCGCTTCCGCGACAAATGTTTGAAATAAAAATTCAAGCCGCTGTTGGAGGAAAAATTGTCGCCTCGGAAAGAGTTCAAGCCTTTCGCAAAGATGTAATCGCTAAATTATACGGAGGCGATGTAACGAGAAAAAGAAAATTATTAGAAAAACAAAAAAGAGGGAAAAAGAAAATGAAAACTCGCGGGAAAATTGATATTCCTCCCGAAGCTTTTATTGCCGTGCTTAAAAAATAATTTTTTATTTAAAAGCTGGGGCGATTGTCCAGATAATCATAGAAAAAATAACAATAACGCCAGTAATAATCCAAAATAATTTATGTAAAGTTTTTCTTTTCATAGTAAAAATTATTTTAACAAAAATTTAAAAAAAATCCAGACAATTAATGCATAATGCCAGATACATATTGGACTCCATAAGGCCATAGCTTTATGAAAATACAAAG
>JACQWZ010000104.1 GCA_016209005.1 Candidatus Kuenenbacteria bacterium | reverse complement strand
GTTAAGGAGCAGGAAAAAGCTGCAAGAAAATTGTATGCAATTGATGTTGGTCTGGCTAATGCTATTGGCTTTAGATTTAGCTCAAATTTAGGCAGGATTGCAGAAAACTTAGTCGCAATTGAATTAAGAAGAGAAGAAAGGCTTGGAAATATAGAAATTTATTACTGGCAGGACGTTCAAAAAAGGGAAGTGGATTTTATTGTTAAAAAAGAACAAAAAATCAAGCAATTAATACAGGTTTGCTGGAATATAGATGAATATAAAACAAAAGAACGAGAAGTAAAGGCTCTATTAAAAGCAAGCAAAGAGCTTAAATGTAAAAATCTTCTTGTTATAACTGAAGACAACGAAGGGGAAGAAAAGGTTAATAATAAAAATATAAAATATCTTCCTTTATGGAAATGGTTATTGCAAAGTCGTCAGGCAAGGGTATGTTAGTTTATTTGTTTTGTTTCAGAATTCGAAATTAATTACCTAAATTTTCCTTGAATTTTAATCACTACATTTGCCTTATATTTCTTCCGTCGTAAAATTGAACATATAGCCTTAAAAATACAAATATTTATATATTTATAGTGTTTACAATAAACACTACATGAGCTTCGTAAGAAAAATAAAAGTTGGAGAAAGGATATACTTAGCCGAAGTTAGGAGTGTTCGTGAAAATGGAAAAGTAAGACAAAAGTTTATCCGTTATGTAGGTACAGAAATTAATGGACAACCTACGAAAAGGGTATTTATGCAGGACATAAAAGTTAAGAATGTTAAAAGAAGCTTTGATGTACTATGCATTGATTCGATTGCTAAAGAATTGGGGATAACCTCTATAAAAAATAAGTATTTTTTGTCATTAGTCTACTCCCAACTTCTTGAAAAGATAAGCATAAGCAGGATTGAAGACTGGCTAAGGTTTACTGAAATTCCAGAAGTGCTTGAAATTAAAAACGTTTCAACAAAAGAACTATACGAGTCCCTTACAGACATAGAAGATGAAGAGTTTGAAAAAATAGATTTAGAAATGAATCATATTTTTCAAAAATATGACGATTCAACTGACATTGCAGTAATAGATGTTACAGATACTTATTTTGAAGGGGATTCTGAAGAAATCCAGCGAAGAAAAGGAAAAGACGGAAAAGTAAAAAAATTGCTTCAGGTAGGGCTTGCCGTTTCTTTTAAAAACGGCTTTCCGCTTTTCCACAAGCGATATCAAGGCAACCTATCAAATATCCAAATCTATAAGGATATGGCATTAGAGCTAAAGGGCAAAGGCATGCATTCTGTTATTATCGACAGAGGCATGATGTCGCTTGAGAATTTGCAAATGACATTAAATCTGCAATTAAAGATAATTGCAGGACTCAAGAAGACTCCAACTTTTGCTTCTGAATATCTGTCAAAAATAAATCGAGACGAAATCTATTCATTAAAAAATATAGTCCAATTGAAAAATACCTCTGTTTTTATCAATACTTTTGATTATAACTCTGGAAAACTTATCGCTGTATATAATCCATCACTTGAAGTGATGAAGAAACAGTTTAATTTCAACAAAGGCATAAGCGATGTTGATAAATTTATTGGCTATTCTCTGATTTACCATAATACTGATTACACATCAATGGAAATTGTTAAGAAATACTATGATAAGGAGATCATCGAAAGAGCATTTAAGCAGATGAAAGGGATATTAAGTTTAAGACCAATAAGAGTATGGTTAAAAGGACATGTCGAAGGGCATATCAGGATATGTTACCTCGCTTATGCTATTCTATCTCTTATGAATTACAAGTTGAGGAAACTAAAAGTTAGTGCAGTTGGCGCTTTAAATTCTTTAAAGCACGGTTATAAAGTTAATTTGAGAAATAATAAAGATAATTTTGAGTGGAGTTTATATGTTCCTTTAGAACCCAAACAGAAAAGAATTCTGAAAGTGTTGGGTGTAGTGTATAAAAACTAGGGAAAATTTAGGTATTTAGCTCAACTTTATATTTTTGGGAACTTAATAGGGCTTTGTATCTTACATTAGTATCTCCATTACTGCTCATACTATCACCAGAAAATAAGAGGCGGAACGCCAAGAACCCAAGTTCAGAAATAAAACTATCTTGAATCCCCTCTTTATCGCCATAGTCCAGATTTTCTTGATTTTTGTATTTAAAGCTTTCGCTAACTAAACTTTTGCGTTTTTGACAAATACCTGTTCATTGAGTATTTTCTTAAATTCCAATATGTTTTCTGCCTTTTTCCTGAGCCAC
>JACQWZ010000031.1 GCA_016209005.1 Candidatus Kuenenbacteria bacterium | reverse complement strand
TTTGATTAAACTGCGTAAGTCCTGAATTTATAATTTTTTAAGTTGTAACAATCTATTCTTTTTATCGTCTTATATTATAACTAACTCCAAATGCTTAAAATTCGAGAAAAATTTATTTTATGGAGAATTCAGCAGGGCAAAATCAAAGCATTTGAGGAGATTTATAATTTTTACGCGCCTAAAATTTACAAATTTATTTATTTTAAAGTTTCATTAATAGAAGATGCGGAAGATTTAACTAGTCAAACCTTTACTAAATTTCTTAAATATTTAACCAAAAAAAAAACAATAAACAATTTGCAGGCTCTTTTGTATAATATAGCTAAAAATTTAATAATAGATTTTTATCGTCAAAAAAAGCAAGTTAGTTTATTTGATGATAAAATAAAAGATCAATTAGTAGATGAGAAAAATTTAATTGAAAATTTAAATTTAACCCTTGATTTGGCGATAGATATTAAAAATATTAAAAAGGCTATAGAAAAATTAGACAATGAAGATAAAGAAATAATCATTTTACGTTTTGTAAATGATCTGTCCATTAGAGAAATATCCAAAATTCTCGGTAAATCGCAAATTAATATAAGAGTTTCTTTGCACAGAGCGTTAAAGCGATTGCGAGAAATGATTAAAAAATAAAAAATCATTAAAATAAAATTAACCTAATTACTTTGAATTACGAAATGCGATTTTTGCGTCATTGCGAGAACTCCGACGTTACGTCGGAGGACGAAGCAATCTAGTTTTTTTACTCAATTAACATCAATTAACACCAGATTGCTTCGTCGTCGTTCCGCTTCGCTTCACTCCTCCTCGCAATGACAAATGTTTTTGACACATTTCGTAATTCAAAGTAATTAAATTGCCTTTAATTTTAATTAAAAAATTAAAAATCAAAATGTAAAATGACAATGCAAAATTTAAAAATAAAAATAAATTTAAGAAAAAATTATATGACAAAGTAAAAAATAATTTTAACATTTTAATTTGTCATTTTGATCCCTCAATAGATTCGGGACAAGCTTTTGATATTTACCCCTCACCCTTTGCCTCTCATTAAAGTTAAAAATTTAGTTTTTTTAATCTCTTTTGCCTAATCGTCAAAGGGTGCGCAATATGCAAGTTAAAATATAGACGAAAGCCTCTCGTATCTGCAAATAAAAATGTTGCCGAAATAAATGATATAATTAAAGTAAAAAATGTTAATAATATTTAACATTCTAAAAAATT
>JACQWZ010000030.1 GCA_016209005.1 Candidatus Kuenenbacteria bacterium | reverse complement strand
CAAAAAATATTCTTTCTCGATTAAAAATTCCTAAAATCCCAACCTTTTTAGCTCCAGAATAATTAAGGCAAAAAAAATAACTCAAATTTTAACTAAGATTAGCCCCAAAACAGCTATTGTAGTGTAGTAGCTGTTTTTTTTATGTTTAAATTAGCCAAGAAAAAAGACATGTGTTAAAGGTGGGATCTATAATTAAAAGGCGTGTGTGTAATAAATTTTAAATAAAGATTGCTTCGCTTTGAGTACAAAGCTCGCAATGACAGATAGGGTTGTGAGCAGTTACATAAAGAAAGAAAAAGAAATCAATATGGGGAGGTTCAACTTTAGGAAAGGTTGAACCTCGAGAAAGAAAGAAAGAAAGAAAGAAAGAAAGAAATTCAATTTTAGGTGTAAAATTTATCTCAAAATTACTTTATACACCACGCTTGGGGTGGTGATTATGAGATCTAGGCCGTATTCTCGACGCAAACGTTCTTGAATAATTTCTAAATGCAACATTCCTAAAAATCCGCAACGAAAACCAAATCCCAAGGCTTGAGAAAGTTCTGGTTCATAAAATAAACTCGCGTCGGTCAATTTTAATTTATCTAACGCTTCTCGAAATTTTAAATAATCACTTCCGTCTTTGCAAAATAATCCGGCAAAAACCATTGGTTTTGCCTCTTTATACCCCGGCAATGATTTAATTTCAACAATTTTTGATTTTTGATCCCTCGGCTCCGCTCGGGACAAGTTTTTGATTTTTGATTTTATTATCGTGTCTCCAACTTTACAACTTTTTATATCTTTTAAACCAGTGGCAATGTAGCCAATTTCACCGGTTTCTAATTTATCTTTTTGAAAAAGATTAGGCTTGAAAATTCCGACTTCTAAAGCCTCGGTTTGTTTTTTTGTTCCCATAAATTCAATTTGGTCGCCCTTTTTTATTTTTCCATCAACAATGCGAACATAAACAATCACTCCTTTGTATTCATCATAAACTGAATCAAAAATTAAAGCTCGTAAAGGTTTATTTGAATTATCAGCCGGAGGGGGAATATATTTAATCACTGAACACAAAAGTTGTTCAACTCCTTCGCCTGTTTTTGCGGAAATAAAAAGCGGGGGACAACTAATAGTTGGCGACAATTCATAATTTAATAATTGTTTTATTTCTTCTATTGTTTTTTCTGGCTGAGCGTTAGGTAAATCAATTTTATTTATTGCCGGAATGATAAATAAATTTTGCTCCAAAGCTAGGTGTAAATTAGCTAAAGTTTGCGCTTGAATTCCTTGAGTGGCGTCCACTAATAAAATTGCTCCTTCTACCGCGGCCAAAGATCGTGAAACTTCGTAAGTAAAATCAACATGCCCAGGAGTGTCAATTAAGTTTAGCTTGTAGTTTGTAGCTTGTAGCTTGTAGGTTAACTCATCTTCTAGTTTGTTTTCTGTAATTTTTTTGAGAAAAGGTGGCTGATAGTCAAGTTGGACGGGTTGAAGTTTAATAGTGATTCCTTTTTCTCTTTCTAAATCCATTTGATCTAAAAATTGAGAATGCATTTTTAGTTTGTCTATTGTTTTTGTCAATTCTAAAAAACGATCGGCAAGAGTCGATTTTCCATGATCAATATGAGCGATGATGCAAAAATTTCGAATATCCACAGAAATTAGCTTGTAGCTTATAGCTTATAGAAAATTAAAAATACAAATATCAAATAATAATCCAAAACGAAAAACAAAAAAGCCAAAATTACAATCAAAAACCTAAAACCAAAAAATAATATAATCTACTAATCGATAGATAAAATTTGGTATTTTTTGATTTTGGGTTATATTTTTTTTGTTTTGTGTTTTATATTTTGGCTTTAATGTTATTCATTGGAAATTTGTCAGAGTTCGGCTATTTGTCAATTGTTAAATGTTTTAATAATGCCCATTCTTGATCTATTTTTTCTTGAATAACCTTAATGGTTTTTTTGTTTTCTGGTTTAAAAAGATGAGAAAATCTTTTTTGCGTTTTTAAAAATTCTTCGATTGGAAGTTTTTCTTTTGGTTGATAATTTAATTTATATTGCCCATTTTCTATTTCATACAAAGGCCAAAAGCAGGTTTCAACGGCCATTTTTGAAATTTGAATTGTTGAATCAAAAGAAAATTTCCAATTTAATGGACAAGGCGAAAAAATATTTAAAACAGCCGGACCTTTAATTTGAAAAGCCTTTTCGGCTTTTTGATACAAATCAGCCCAATGATGAACAGCGGATTGAGCAACATAAGGAATATTATGAGCCGCGACAATTTTAATTAAATCTTTTTTAAAAACTTTTTTTCCGTCTGGCGTTGTGGATGTAACAGCGCCATAGGGCGTTGCCGAAGATCGTTGATTTCCAGTGTTCATATAAGCTTCATTGTCATAACAAACATAAACAAAATCATGTCCACGTTCCAAAGCGCCGGATAAAGATTGCAATCCAATATCATAGGTTCCGCCATCTCCGCCAAAAACCACAAATTTAATTTGTTTTTTTAATTTCTTTTTTTTCTTTAAAAAATTATAAGCGCTTTCAATTCCAGAAACTGTCGCCGAAGCGTTTTCAAAAGCGTTATGCATCCATGGCGCGTTCCATGAAGTTTGCGGATAAATAGTTGAAGCGACTTGAAGACATCCAGTGGCTCCAACAACGACAACTGGATCTTTACTCGCGGCCAAAATTATCCTGACAATAATAGGAATGGCGCATCCAGCGCATGTCCGATGTCCGCTAGCAAAATAATTTTGTTTTTGAATTTTTTGAGTTAGGGTTTTTAAATCCATAGAAGATAACTTTTTTATTAAAAAAATTTAAAGCATATCATTTTCATTTTTAGGCGCGCGTTGTTCTAAATCTTCTAATACTTCTACTAATGGCATTCCTGCTGCAATTTTTAATTTTGCCCATTCAACTATTTGTTTGCCCCTTAAATAATCTAACCATCTTTTTAAATAACCTTTCTCAGTAGAAGTATACTGGTTTTGTTTTAAATTTCCCTAAAATAAATTTTCAAATTTTATAGAATTAAATTTATTCCGGTTTAAATATTTCAAACAATCTTTTATCAAAACAGAAAAATCTTTTTCTAATCTGTTATGAGTAACATTTT
>JACQWZ010000108.1 GCA_016209005.1 Candidatus Kuenenbacteria bacterium | reverse complement strand
TATTATTAACATTTTTTACTTTAATTATATCATTTATTTCGGCAACATTTTTATTTGCAGATACGAGAGGCTTTCGTCTATATTTTAACTTGCATATTGCGTGATATTTGACATTTTTATTTACTGTATTATTTTAAGCCAAAGATTTCTAAACTTTCTTCAAAATCTTTTTTATCAATCCCCTGTTTCTTAAAAATTTTAATATAATTTTCTATTTTTGCGTCTTTTAAAAAACCGCGACAACCATCGCATGACTGTTTAGATTTTAAACAAACAGCCTCGCATCCGCCTAAAATTAAAGGCCCCAAACACACTTGCCCTTTTTGAAGCAAACATTCATTTTCTTCAAGTTGGCATTCATAACAAACTGGTCTTTGAGAAATTTTTGGAATTTTACCAGCTAATAATTGACAAATAGCCCAATAAAATTCATTTTTATTAATCGGGCAACCGGACAATTCAAAATCTATTGTCACATAATCTTTCAAAGGTTTAATCTCAAAATTATCAATTTTTTTTACAAATTGATAAACATTTTTTATTACTTCATCTTTATTTCTGTAATTTTTCATTTTTTGAACACAACCCAAACAAGCGCAAGTTCCTAAAGCGATTAAAAATTTTGTTTTTTTTCTAATTTTTTTTAATTCTTTTATATTTTTTTTTGTCACCGGACTGCCTTCAATAAAAACAACGTCATATTTTTTGACATTTTTTTTCTCTTTAACTAAAGGAAAATTTTCAACTTTTATATATTTCAAAATATCTAAAAATTTTCCACCTAAATTTACAACTTCCATCTGACACCCCGAACAAGAAGTTAAAGAAAAAATTGCGATTTTTAGTTTTGATTTCATAGTTAAAATGTATTAGACTATTATTATATCAGAAAATATATTTATTGAAAGTAAGATAATAGTAAATAATAGCAAATATGACAAATGACAATCCGCCAGCTGGCGGAGACAAATCAATGTCAAATGATTAAATATCAAGAATTATTTTTTATTTTAGCATTTGGATTTCGGATTTTATTAAAAATTAGAAATTAAAAATTAGAAATTAAAAAAATTTTCTTAAATTTTTGTTTATATTATGCCATTATTAAATTATCCACAAAAAAATAAAAAAATTATTCTCGCATTAGGTCCAGAATCTGCTGGAAATTTTTCAGTTTGCTTTTTAGGAAAAATTTTCTTTTCAGAAAATTTTGGAGATCTTTTGGATGAAAAAAATTATAAAAATTTTCAAAAATCTGTTTTAAATTTTTTAGAAAAAAATAAAAAAAAAAATAAAATAAAACCAGATATTATTTTAACTGATCTGCATCCTCTTTATAAAACTACAATCTGGGGCAAAGAGTTAGCCAAAAAATTTAAAGCCCAGCATATCCAAATCCAGCATCACCTCGCCCATATTTTTTCTTGTTATGGCGAGCAGCTACTCAAAAAGCAAAACTCGTTACGCGTTACGCGTTACGCGTTACGCGATTTTATTGGTCTTGCTTGCGATGGCACAGGCTATGGATTAGATGGAAAAATTTGGGGAGGAGAAATCTTTAAAATTTCCAATTTATTTCCAATTTCCAATAAAACCCCAAATCCCAAATCTCAAATTATAAGAATAGGACATTTAGAAAATCAAATTATGATTGGAGGAGATTTAGCGATTAAAGAACCTGCGAGAATGCTAATAAGCATTCTTGATAAAATTAAAAATCAAAAGCTTGTCCCGAGTGAAGTCGAGGGATCAAAAATCAAAATGACAAATCAAAATTTCAGCCAGAGGCTGACCAGCCTTTGGCTGGCAAAATTCAAAAAAAATTTTATTTATCATTACATCAAAAAATATTATACCAAAAATCAGTTTGAACTTTTATATAATCAATTACAGCAAAATTTTAATTGCGTTGAAACTTCAGGTACTGGTAGGATTTTAGACGCTGTTTCTATTTTACTTGGTTTTTGTAAAAATGAAAGAAATTATAAACATGAACCGATTAATCTATTAGAAAAGAATTCAAGCAAACCATATACAAATATTAAACCACAAATTGAAATTTTAAAAAATAATCCAATTTCTAATTTCCAATTTCCAATTTTCAATGAATTTTCAATGATTAAATTTTCAAAAAATAATTATATTTTAAATACCACTTTTTTATTTGAGTATTTAATTAAAAACTTGCATCGTGATAAAAAAAGATTAGCCGCCACCTCGCAATTATACATCGCTCAAGGACTATATGAAATTATTAAAAAGCTACAAGCTAAAAAGCTACAAGCTGTTTTCGCTGGCGGTCTTGCCAATAATAAAATTATTTCAAATTATTTAAAATCAAAGGATGTTTATATAAATAAAAAAATTCCTTGTGGAGATGCTAGTTTAAGTTTTGGACAGATAGCCTATTGTATTTTTAATGATTTAGATATAAAATGACGCAAAATAAGTGTTAGAAGAAATAAAACTAACACTAAGGGATTAAGTAGAAATAACTTCCTTTAAATTTCCTTTTGTGCTATGATTATGTCATGGCAAACTCAAAAACTAAAACAATTAAAATTATCAAGCAAAAATTTGAGGAAATTTCTTTTTACTTAAATGAAAAAACT
>JACQWZ010000107.1 GCA_016209005.1 Candidatus Kuenenbacteria bacterium | reverse complement strand
GTTTGTTTCATAAAATTAAAATTAATAAAATAAAATATTAAAATTACACAATGTAATTAAATTATTATATCTTTAATTTTATGAAATTTCAAAACGAGGGGGTAAAGTTTTATACCAAAGTTAGCAATTAACAATTAACAATTAACAATTAACAATCAACAATCAACAATTAACAATTAATAATTAATAATTAATAATCAAACAAAAAAACACGAGAACAAGAAAACATGAAACATTAAAAAATTTCTGTCATTCCGACCGAAGAGAGTGAGTCTGCGAACGAACGAAGTGGAGGAATCCCTTCACCTAAAAAAATGCAACTGACTGTACTTTTATCACATCATCAATAATTAATTATACGATTTATTAATTTATCACATTTAAGGGATCTCTCCACTTCGTCCCGATCAGAGCGTCGGGACTTCGGTCGAGATGACATATTTTTTTATTTTTTATTTTTCACCCAGAGAGGTGACCAGTCTTTGGCTGGAATTTTATAATTTTAATTTTATGTCATTTATGAATAAATCAGAAAAAGAAATAGAACAAGAAAAAAAATGGGAAAGATATGTAGAGTTAATGGATTATGGAAATGGAAAAAAAAATATAATTGACGTTGAAATACCCAAAATCGAAAAAGAAATAGATCCAGAAGAAAGTGTTCCTCCAAGGGCAATATATTTAGGATTTCAAATTATTAAGGATTCAACAGTAAGTCCAGATAATCCACAATATCATTTATTAATAATATATAAGTATGATAAAGATAAAGATAATTCTTTTGTTTTTTTTAAACTTCCACCAGTTTGGAAAGTTAAAGGATTTAAAGGATTTTAGGTTTTTGAGATTTAATGTTTTTATGTTTTAATGTTTTTTTGATTTTTTATGATTGAATCGCATAAATCGGAATTTGAAAAAGTGATTGATTTTTTTGAAAAAGACTTGGAAAAACTTAGAATTGGTCGGGCTAATCCGGCTTTGGTTGAAAATTTAATGGTTGAATCTTATGGCGGGCAAATGTCGCTTAAACAATTAGCCAACATTAATGTGTCTGATGGCAAAACAATTATTATTCAACCTTGGGACAAAAGTCTTTTAAAAGAAATTGAAAAAGCTATTTCAATGTCTAATTTAAATCTTCCTTGTGCGACAGAAGGGGATATAATAAGAATAAATATTCCGCCAATGACCGAACAATTAAGAAAAGAAGTTGTTATAGTAGTTCATCAAAAAGCGGAACAAGCGAGAGTAAATATTAGACAATTGAGAGATGAAGTAAGAAATAAAATACAACAACAAGAGCGAGAAAAACAAATATCAGAAGACGATAAATTCCGCTACTTCAAAGATCTTGACAAAATTACCGATGAATATAATGAAAAAATTAAAAATATAGGAGAAAGAAAAGAAAAAGAAATAATGACAATATAAATAAATTTTCAATTTTCAATTCTCAATTTTCATTAAATTTTCAATGACAAAATTTTAAATTTTTTCTTTTAAACCCCAATGACCAAACCCCAATGCCCAATCAAATCCTAAGTCCTAAATAAATTCTAATTGTATTTTGTTTGGGATTTGGAATTTTATTGGACATTGGATATTGGGATTTAGGATTTAATAAATTTTGTTTGAAAATTAATTCATTAAAAATTGATTAGAAATTAGAAATTGAAAATTAGAAATTATTTTCTATGTTCTTAACCATCATTGTTTTTATTTTAATTTTAGGCTTGTTGGTTTTTGTCCATGAGTTTGGGCATTTTTTTGTTGCTCGAAAAATGGGCGTTGCTGTGGAAGAATTTGGACTTGGATTTCCTCCGCGAATTTTTGGTATAAAAAAAGGAGGAACGCTATATTCTTTAAATTGGATTCCCTTGGGTGGATTTTGTAAAATTAAAGGAGAAGAAGGCGGAGATCCTTCTGAAAAAGATAGTTTTGTTTCAAAAAGAGTTAGAGTAAAAATGGCGATTATTTCCGCCGGGGTGGCAATGAATGTTCTTTTAGCGTTTACCTTATTTTCTATTGGATTTATGATTGGTTTTCCGCAAGCTATAAATGAAAAAACAATTCAAGGGGCGAAAAAAATTAGCCAATCGCAAATTCAAATTATGTCGGTTTCAAAAGATTCTCCAGCGGAAAAAGTTGGAATTCAAGCGGGCGATATTATTTTTGAAACAGATGGACAAAAATTTAAAGAAGTTTCTTCATTTCAAAAATATACAAGAGATTTAGAAAATGAGGTTTTGATAAAAATTAAAAGAGGGGATCAAATTTTAGAAAAAAAAATTCATCCAGAATTTTCTGAAAAAATTGGCGGAAAAATAATAGGAGTTCAATTGGCAAACATTGGCGTTGTTTCGTATCCTTGGTATACATCTATTTATTTAGGCGCTAAAACCACAATTTTTTTAACCTTTGAAATAATAAAAGCTTTTTGTTTATTGATTAAAAATTTAATTATTCATCAAACAATGACAGGAGATATTGCCGGACCAATTGGAATTGCTGTAATGACTGGGCAAATAGTTCATTTAGGATTTATTTATATTCTTCAATTTATCGCCTTGCTTTCTTTAAATTTAGCGATAATTAATTTTATTCCATTCCCGGCCTTAGATGGAGGGAGAATACTTTTTTTAGTGATTGAGAAAATTAGAAGAAAGCCAATCAATCAAGAAATAGAAAATATAACTCATAACATTGGATTTATTTTGTTAATGTTATTAGTGGTAATTGTTACCTATCAAGATATAACAAAATTCGGCGGAAAAATTTGGTCAGCGATTAAAAATTTATTTTAAAATTAATATTTTGTGATATGGGGACTAAAGGGGACAGTCCCCGAATTTTGAGGGTTCAAAGACTGCATAAATAAAGGTTAAAACGAGTGTAAATCCCTCACCTTTTTTCCGAAAAAAGGTGAGGGATAAAATAAAATTTGACACGATTTTGATTAATTTTTATTTTTTTATTAAATTCCTTTTAAAAATTCCTCTAAACTTTTATTTTTAGAAAGTTTGTCGTAATCTGGGAGTTCTTTGATGTCATTAATTCCCAAATAACGGATAAAATCAAAAGTAATTGTGTAAAAAATTTGATTTAATTTTTTGTCTTCGCGAGTTTCAATTAATCCCTTAATTAATAAATTTCTTAAAATTAAACCGCAGTTAATTCCTCTAATTTGTTCTAATTCTGGTTTGGTAATTGGTCCGCGATAAGCGATAATCGTCAATGTTTCCAAAGACGGTCGGCTTAATTCTCCAGTTATTTCCTCTTTTAAAAAATTTTGAATTATTTCGGCATTTTGAGGATTAGTTGCCATTTGATATTGCGATCCATTTTTAATAATTTGAATTCCTTTATTTAAATCGCCATTATATTTTTTGATTAATTCTTGAATTTCTTTTTCAATTTCAACTTCTTTAACTTTCACAATTTGTGAAAGTTTTTTGATTGAAAAAGGTTTATTAGAAACAAAAAGCAGGCTTTCAATTGTGGATTTTAGATTAGACATAATAAAAAAAATAAAAAATCAAAATATAAAAATCAAAATGACAGTTTAAAATGCAAAATAATGACAAATGACAAATTTTCAATGTCAAATCAATGTCAAAGCTTGTCCCGAGCGAAGTCGAGGGATCCAAATGACAAATAAAATTCTAAATTCCAAAAAATCTAAAATTTAAAATCTAAAATTATTTTAGTGTTTTTTTGTTTTAGTGTTTTTTTGTTTTTGTGTTTTCGTGGGAATAAATTTTCTCCCTTTTTAATTTTAAATCCCTGCACCAAATTTTGGTGAGGGATAAATTCAATTTGTTCGTTTTTTTTAAATCCTTCAAATTTAATGCCAAGTTGAGTAAAAATCTTTTCTGAAGTTTCTGGCATAAATGGTAAAATCATAATTGCCAAATTATAGATTCTTTCTAAAAGATTGGATAAAATTTTATTTAATCGCTCTGGATTATCTTTTATTTCCCATGGTTTTTCTTTTTCCATATATTTATCGCAAAAACTAATTAAATTCCAAACTATTTTTAAAGTTTCAAAAAGTTGAATATTTTTCATTGTTTTTTTGTATTCTTTCCATGTTTTTTTTATTTCAATATCATTACCATTAGAAAAATAAGTAAAATTACGCTCAGCTAAAGTTAAAACGCGAGCCACTAAATTTCCAAGTCCATTAACTAAATCAGAATTATATTTTTCTTCTAACCTTTCCATAGAAATATCGCCATCTTGTCCAAAAGGAAATTGCGCAAGCAATAAATAGCGAGTTGCGTCCACGCCAAATTTATTAATTAAATCATAGGGCAAAATAACATTTCCCAACGTTTTGCTCATTTTTTGTCCGTTGATAGTAAAAAATCCATGAACAAATAATTTGTTCGGCAACAGAATGTCTAAGGCTAAAAGTAAGGCTGGCCAAATAGTTGTATGAACTCGCAAAATATCTTTAGCCATTAATTGTAGATCTGGCGGCCAAAAATTTGGAATTTTTTTGCAATCGCCTTGCCAATCAATCCCTGTTAAATAACTAAAAAATGCTTCCACCCAAACATAAATTGTGTACGATTTATCAAATGGCAAAGGAATTCCCCATTTAACTTTTTTTCTAGAAATAGATAAATCTTCAAGTTTTTCTTTTTTTAAAAATCCCAAAGCTTCATTTTTTCGTTCAATTGGTTCTATTTTAAATTCATTTTTTTGAATTTTTTCAATTATTTTTTTTTGAAAATTAGAAAGTTGAAAAAAATAACAATCTTCTTTTACTAATTCTGGCATTTTTTTATGTAATGGGCATTTTCCAGCTATCAATTGCGTTTTAGTTTTATATTCCTCGCATCCAACACAATAAAGCCCTTCGTACTCTCCTTTATAAATAAGTTTTTTATCAAAAAGAATTTGCAAAATTTTTTGAACCGCGCTTTTGTGTTTTAAATCAGTAGTTCTAATAAAAGTATTATTTGTAATATTTAAGTTATTCCACAAAACTTTGAATTTAGTTGCTTTTTCATCACAAAATTTTTGAGGGTTTTTTTCTTCTTCTTGGGCTTTTTGTTCAATTTTTAATCCATGTTCGTCTGTGCCAGCCAAAAAAAATACATCATCGTTTTTTAAACGATGATATCTAGATAGAACATCAGCCGCAATAGTTGTATAAGCATGCCCCAAATGCGGCTCATCATTAACATAATAAATTGGAGTGGTAATATAAAATTTCATAAAAATTAGCTTTTAGGGAATTTTAATTTTGTTAAATGTCAATTGTTAATTGTTTTTTTGTTTTATTGTTCTAATTTTTTTTCTTCTTTTCTTTTTAATTCAAAATAATCTTTTATTAAAACAGATAAAGCGGTGGCTACTGGAATGGCTAATAACGCGCCAATGAGTCCATATAATTTTCCACCAATTAAAAAAACAATAATAATTATTACCGGATTTAGTCCGACAGTTTTACTCATTATTTTAGGAACTAATAAATTATTTTCTAATTGTTGAATAAGCACATATAAAATAATCACCAATAAAGCCGTAAGAGGACTTTGGGTAAAGGCTAAAAGCACGGCAGGGATAGCTCCCAAAATAGGACCAAGATAAGGAATAATTTCAAAAATTCCAGCAATTAAAGCCAATAATAAAGCGGATTTAACTCCTAAAATTAAAAGTCCAATAAAACTTAAAGTTCCTATTACTAAACATAAAATTAATTGACCTCGCAACCAAAGGCTTAATTTATTTTGCATTTGAGTAAAAAGTTGAATTGTGTAAGATTGAAATTTTGTAGGTATAACAGATTGAATAATTTTTTTAATCGCTTCCACTTCAAGCAATAAATAAAAAACAATAATTAAAACAGAAATAAAACTGATTAAACTTCCAAAGATATTTATAATTTTTAAAAATATATTTTCTCCAACTTGAGTTAAATTTTGTTCGCTCCAATTTTGCAAAGAATCACGCATATTTAAAAAACCAAAAGTTTCTATTTTTAAAAATTGTTCGGATATTTTTTCCTTCCATTGAGGAAAATTTTTTATTATTTGATTGATTTGATCAACAAAAATCGGAACAATCGTCGTAACAATTAAAGCCAAAATGCCCAAGATTATAAAGAAAATCAAAAGAATCGCGATAATTCGCGGAATTTTTTTTCTTTGCAAAAAATTAACTATTGGATTAAGAATCGCGGCTAAAATGCCGGAAATAAAAACAATAATTAAAACATCGCGAATTAAATATAAAAATCCCAAAAATAAAAAAATTCCAATTATTTTAATAATTGTTAGAGAAGAAATATTAATGGTGGTTTGATTTTTTGTTTCCATAAATGTGTTAAAAAAATTAAATATTTTTTAAAATTAAGAAAAATTTAACTTTATTTTAAAATGATTTTTAAAAGGTTTTTCACAATTTTTTTAAAAGCGCTGTCATTTTTTTAATAAAATTCTTTTATTTAAATTATCCTTTAAAATTCTCACACCAGTTTTGACTTTCTTTAACTTCTAAAAATTTTACAAATTCGCTATTATAATATTTATAAATTTCACCATGACCCTGACATTCTTTGGTAAAAAACCAATCTTGGGGAACAAAAATTTCTTTTATTCCATCTCCTTCCAAATCAATTATTTTTATTTCATGACGACTAAAAAATCCTTGAGCTGGATCTTTGGGAATTATTGGAATTAATTTTAATTGATTATTTTCAAAAGTATAAACCTGAGTAAGAACTCGATTAGATGAGGCAACGGTAATGATAATTTCTTTTTTTCCATCTTGATTAAGATCAATGATTTTTACTTTTTCTAATTGACCATCTAAATTTTTTAAAAGTAATTTATTCTCGCCATTTTTCTGAAGATAAATATTAACTTCTCTTAAAACTAAAGTTTCTTTTTCTGGCTGAATTTCTTCAAAAAATAATTTTTCTCTTTTTCCATCTGAATTAAGATCACTAAAAAGTTCTATTTTAGTTTGGTCTAAATTTTCTCTTTTGAATTCTTCTTTTATGATTTGTTGTCTTTTAAAAAGAACATCTTTAAAAATAAAACTAATTAATAAGACCATCAAAATGCCACCGATACCTAAAATCAATTTTATCTTACTTTTACCTTTTTGTTTTCTTTCTAAAACTTCTTCTACAAATTCTCGAACATCATCTGGAATTTTTAACCAATCAATTCTTTCTCCTTTTGGAGTGTGTTTTAACTTCCAATTCCAACCAATCAAAGTTTTTTCTAATCTTTGGAATTCATCTTTATAATAATAATAAACTTCATAAAGCCATTTAAAATATCTAATTCCCCCCTGAATATTTTGTTCAATATTAAATGGATTTTCTAAAGGATAACCATAAATCCCTTTTCCTTTTTTAATTTGTTTAATCGTGATAGGGGTTAATTGAAAAATTCCTTTAGCATTACTTTCGGAAACAGCATAAGGAAAAAATTTTGATTCTTTTTCAGCTATCCTTGTCATTAAATTTGGATCAATATTCAATTTTTCTGCCACCCCTCTTATTATTTCTTTGATTTTCTCTGTTTCTTCTTCAATTTCTAAAACCATTGAGAAAATATAGCCTTCTTTAAAATTAAGCTTTACTTTATACCAAATATTAGTATAAATTCCTTCTTTTTTTAAAGGTGCTTCTCCTTCAATTGCTTTTTCTAAAATTTCTACAATTTCATCTTTTTTTAAAATAGCTAAACTTTTTGAATAACTATTAGGCTTTTCTCTTAAATTAATTTCTTCCCAAACTACCTTAGCTTTTGATAAAAATGAAATTTTTTCTAAACTAATCTTTATTTCTTCTACTTCTGGATTTCTATCAACCCAAAATTCAAGATAATGCAGATCTGATTCTAAATTGAATTCTTTTTCAAAAACTTTTGAATTTCCATTTAATGTTCTGCCACACCAAAACCAGTGTTTATGAGATTTTGGCTCTTGATTTTTCTGAATTTTTCCGTTGATAATCAATTTTAAATTAGAATCATCTTTTTTAAAAAATAAAAATTTCTTGCCTAATTTAGCCGAAGCTTTAATTTTTAAAAATTTTACTCCTAAATTACAAAAAATAATTGTCAGCCATTGTCTTTGGTTTCCGTCTTCTGGTGGAAAATTATCTTTTGGTAAACAAACAATTTCCTCTTCATCTATTTTATAAATTCTAATAATTTCTATTTTGGGAGTTTGATCAGCTAAAAAAGTTAAAATGTGATTTCCTTGGTTTAATTTAATTAAAAACAAATTTGTCTTTTTTAAACCTTTTAAATTATTGCCATTCCAGGCAATTTCATTGTCAAATAATCCTTTTTTACTAAATTTTTTAGAAAATTCTAAATCATCAATTTTTACTGTTAAATCATCATCTTTAAAAAAATTGCTAAAAAATAAATTTTGGCGCCATGATTTAGCTAAGGCTGTAATTTCTATTCCATAAATTCCATCTTCTTTTATTTCAAAATTCCATTTCCATTCTTTTTCTTTGATAATTTTATCTAATTTTTCTTCTATCCCGTCTTTGACAGATGACGGGAAGAATTCGGAATTTAAGAGGTAGAATTTGGCTAATCTAAGCCATTCTACCT
>JACQWZ010000106.1 GCA_016209005.1 Candidatus Kuenenbacteria bacterium | reverse complement strand
TATTTAATAAATCTTTATTTATGAAAATTTTAATTGCGGATGATTCATTGTTTATGAGAAATGTCCTAAAGGATGTTTTTTCAAAAGAGAATTATGAACTTATTGAAGCAGAAAACGGGAAAGAAACTCTTGAAAAATATAATGTCGCTAAACCAGATTTAGTGCTTTTGGATATTATTATGCCAGAGGTTGATGGCATAGAGGTTCTTAAAAAAATTGGCGCGACTGCCAAGGTGATTGTTATTTCCGCGGTTGGTCAAGAAAAAATGGTCGAAAAAGCAAAAAAGCTCGGCGCGCTTGATTACATCACAAAACCATTTGATAATGAGAAGGTGCTCGAAGCAGTTAGAAAAGCGCTCGGGTAAACAAAAAAACAATAAAGCAATAAAGCAATTTGGGTCTTGTTTTTTTTACGATGTTTATTTTATTGTTTATTTGTTTTATTGTTTTATTGTTCATTTAATTTATTGATTTATGAACAAAATCATCGTCATCGGTTCATCAACCGGAGGTCCTAACGCGTTAGAAGAACTTTTTAAACAATTACCGGCTGATTTGCCGGTATCTATTTTAATTGCGCAGCATCTCCCATTTTCTTTTACTCAAATGTTGGTTGATCGATTAAGCTGTTTAGAATGCTTGAAAGTCTCAACAGTCAAAAATAATGAAATAATTAAACCAGGCCATGCTTATGTTATTCCCGGCAATAGTCATTTTTTTCTATCTGATCCTGGCCCGCGCATTACTTTATTACTTACAGATGATTTGCAAAAACCATCAGTAGATATGGGCTTCACTTCAGTGGCGGAACATTTTGGTCCCGGCACTATTGGAGTTGTTTTGTCTGGCATGGGAAATGACGGCGCGATAGGCGCAAAAGCAGTGAAACAATTAGGAGGAAAAATTTTAGTTCAAGACGAAGCAACAAGCGTGATATTTGGCATGCCGAAAAAAGTTATTGAAGCGGGATTGGCTGATGAGATTTTACCTTTGCATAAAATCGCTAAGAGGTTGGTGGAGTTAGTAAAGTAGAATATTATGAACGATAAATACAAAAAACTATTCATCTCCGAGGCTGAAGAAAAAATTGCGGCATTAAATACGGCCTTTTTAGGTCTGGAAAAAAAACCTGGCAACAGCGCGTTGGTTAATGATGCTATGAGAGCGGCCCATACTTTAAAAAGTTCTAGCGCGGCAATGAATTTTATGGAAATGTCGCATCTTTGTCATGCGATGGAAAATGTGCTTGAAGAAGCTCGCGCTAAAAAACAAACCCTCACGCCACAAAATATAGAAGTATTATTTCAAAGTGTAGATATGCTAAGTATATCGTTGGATAATATTAAAAAAAATAAGAATGAAATGGACACAAAAGAATTAATAGAAAAATTGCATTCTGCGCAAAATGATGCGGGGCCTAATGCGGAAAAACGTGGAAAAATTCCGTGTCAGTCCGCGTCAGATTCCGCGTCAGTCCGCGTTGGAGCGTTAGCTCCTATTGAATCAATCAAAGTTGATATTGATACCCTTGATAAATTAATGAATTTAACCGAGGAATTATTGGTGGAAAGAATGCGATTAAGCGAAATTGTGCGAATTGGCAAAGAAAAATTGGACAAAAAACTTGATGTTGCGGAATGCGAAGGCAGTAGCGAGGCGTTTAATAGATTAATTTCTGAATTACAATTAAATGTCACTCAAGCTCGCATGGTGCCTTTAGAACAAATTTTTGAACGTTTTCCTCGCATGGTGCGCGATTTGGCGCATAGTCAAGAAAAGCAAATTGATTTTCAAATTACCGGGCAGAATATTGAACTTGACAGGACTGTGATTGATAGAATAGGAGAACCATTGATTCATCTTTTACGGAACGCGATTGATCATGGGATTGAGAAAGTTGGAAATATAAAATTAAACGCAATGCGAGAACGCGACAAAGTTATTATTGAAGTGATCAATGAAGGTAAATCAATAGATTGGCAAAAAGTTATTGAAACCGCTTTTGCCCGTGGAATAATTGATAAAATAACAAGAGAAAAATATTTAAAAAATATTGGGAATTGGGAATTGGAAATTGGAAATTTGCTTTATCGTGTTTCTACCAAAGATAAAGTGACAGAAATATCAGGTCGCGGAGTTGGCTTGATTATTGTGAAATCAGTTATTGAATCATTGGGAGGAAGGGTGCAAATTGAATCAAATAACAATGAGACAAAATTTATTTTGTCTTTACCATTAACGCTTGCCATTATTCAAGCTTTATTAGTACGAGTGACAGATCAAACTTTTGCCATTCCTTTTGTTCAAATTGACCGTTCAGTCCGAATTTCTAAACAAAATATTAAAAAAGCGTTTGATCAAGAAATAGCGGTAGTTGAAGATGAAGATATCCCTATGATTAGATTGGATAAACTTTTTGGAATAGCTAAAAAGCGCGCTGGTTTATTTTTAAGCGAAGAGGAAGTGCTATTAAAAATAAGTCAAACCCAAGCCGAACTAATGGTTATTACTAAAAGAGAACAATCAGCTACTTCTCAAAATTTTGGCAACAGTAATGCTGGCATTGGCTTAATAGTTGACGAATTGCTTTCCAAACAGGACATTGTTGTAAAACCTCTTAAAGGAATGATAAAAAAAACAAAAGGCTTCGCCGGGATTACTTTATTGGGAGACGGTAAACCGGCAATGATTTTGGATGTCACAACGTTGTTGAATAATTTATGATTTAAAATTTATATTTTTAATCTGTCATTTTGATCCCTCGATTCCACTCGGGACAAGCTTTTGATTTTTACATTTTGATTTTTTGTAAATTTTATTTATTTAACTAAAAGCTAACAGCTAAAAGCTAACAGCTAATTTTTATGCCTCAAATCACAAAACAACAACTCGCCTCTTTGGAAAAAGTCGCGAGAAAGTCGGCAGAGCGCGCTTCAGAAGCGCTTTCTAAATTGATTGGCATTCCAACACGCCTTGAAATAACGCGCGCTCGCGTGGTAGAAATTGAACATTTAGCTGACATACTTGCCACACCGCAAGAATCTGTGTCTGCTGTGCTTCTTCCTGTTTCAGGCAATAACAAAATGGGAGCAAGCGCTCTTATTTCTTCAATTAAAGAAACGCGTCGTTTAGCGGAGTTAGTGACAAAACAACCTAATAAATCTTTGACAAAATTAGACAATCTCGCGATATCTGCCATTACAGAAACAGCCAATATTATTGGAGGCTCTTTCTTATCTATTCTTTCTGATATAACCGGTATTTCTATTATTCAATCAGTGCCAAGTCTTCTCACTGACACTATGCAAAAAATAGTAGACGCGATGGTTATAAAACTTCACAAAGAAGACAGTAAATTTTCAATTGCCCTTGAGATTGATTTTTCGTTGAGCGTTACTACTACTACTACTACTGAAGCAATTATTACTTATTATGTTTTTATTCTTGATACATTATTCGCCCAAAAACTTTTAGAAACATTGAAGTAATTTAAGATTTAAGATTTACGATTTAAGATTTATGAAAATAATTAGATCATCGCTCTTTGTAATTTTAGGAATATTTTTTTTGATTGCTGGGCTTTATGTTGAGGTTCAAATTAAAAAGACAAAAAAGATTATTTTTGAAAAACAGGCGATAGAATATAAATTTTCTCCGGAGTTTTCTGACAAACAATCCATCGCAAATTATTTAGAGTTTCTTCCTTTTTTAATTATAGCTTTGGGGTTTGTGTTTGTTCAAATGTCATATTTTATAGAAAAAAGAATAAAAAAAGAAGAATTGGAAAAATATGGCAGAAATTTGGAAAAAAAAGTTGAAGAGAAAACTAAACAGTTGACAAAAGTTTTAGTGGAACAGAAACAAGCTTATCAAAAATTAGCGAAAGCGAATGCAAAGGATGAAGCAATTTTAATTTCCATTGGCGAAGGATTAGTGGTGGTAGATTATAATATGAAAGTGATTCGTATTAATAAAGCGGGCGAAAAAATGTTTAGATGGAAACAAGAAGAATTATTCAATAAAGAATGGTTTAAATTTGTGAAAATATTAGATGAGTTTGGCAAAGAAATACCGTTATTAAAAACTCCATTTGGATACGCTTTAACTACTACTACTACTACTACTACTACTACTACTACTACTACTACGCAATTTGTCAGAAAGGATGGCAGCGCATTCCCGGCCGCAATTACTGTCTCGCAAATAAAAATTGGACCAGATTTATTTGGCGCAGTGCTTGTGTTTCGCGATATTACTAAGGAAAAAGAACTTGATCGCGCTAAAACAGAATTTGTCTCATTGGCTTCTCATCAACTTCGCACCCCGCTTTCTATTGTAAATTGGTACACCGAAATGCTTTTATCTGGCGATGCCGGGGAAATAATTCCTGAACAAAAAAAATATTTAGATGAAATTTATCATGGCAATCAACGTATGACAAAATTAGTAAACGCTCTTTTAAATATATCTCGTATGGAATTAGGCATATTTATTATTGAGCCTGAACCAACGGATATTATCGCGCTTTTCCATAATGTGATTGATGAACAAAAACCGCAGATTATTGAAAAAAAGTTAAATATAAAAATTGATTTTGCAAAAAATATTCCTATTATGAATGTTGATCCAAAACTTTTATGGATGGTATTCCAAAACTTACTTTCCAACGCCATAAAATACACGCCAGAAAAAGGGAAAGTGGAAATTAAAATTGAATTATCAAATGCCAATACCGCTGTATTTTCTTCCAACTTCCAATTTCCAATTTCCAATTTATCTCATATTCTCATTCGTGTTTCTGACACTGGCTATGGCATTCCAAAGAATCAGCAAGATAAAATATTTACTAAATTGTTTCGAGCGGACAATATAAAAGAAAAAGAAATCGATGGCACAGGATTGGGTCTTTATATTGCAAAATCAATCATTGATCATTCTGGCGGTAAAATTTGGTTTGAATCTCCCTCCTCCGCTAAAGCTTCGGAGGGCAAGGAAGAAAATAAAGGGACGACATTTTATGTTACCTTGCCACTTACGGGTATGAAGAAAAAAGAAGGAACAAAGAGGATAGAGTGATTTATTAGTTTATTAGTTTATTAGTTTATTGATTTATTAGTTTATTGATTTATTAATTAATTATGGATTCTTTTGCAAGTATAGAAAATTTAAAACAATTACAAGTTTATCAATTATCGCGCGATCTTGGAAAGCTTGTGTGGAATATTGTTGTAAAATGGGATTATCTGGCAAAAAAGACAATTGGAGACCAGTGGATTCGCGCGACTGATTCAATATCGGCAAATATTGCAGAAGGTTATGGCAGATATTTTTTTAACGATACAATTAAATTTTATTATTATTCGCGAGGCTCGCATTTTGAATCACATGATTGGTTTTCAAAAGCGCAAGAAAGAAATCTTTTAAAAAAAGAAGAAATTGAAAAATTTAATGAACTATTTAGTAAAATTCCTAAAGAATTAAATATACTCATTAAACGCACAAAAACAAACGCTTCAAAATTTAAAATAAATCAATAAACCAATAAATTAATAAATCAATAAATTAATAAATCAATAAATTATTTTAATAAATCTTATTTTATGGAAAACAAAAAAACAATTTTAATAATTGAAGATGAAATTTCATTGCAGAATATCTTAAAGAAAAGGCTTGAGCGTGAAAATTTTTTAGTTTTGGAGGCAAAAAATGGCGAAGAAGGATTGGATATTGCATTACGCGAGCGCCCAGATCTTATTTTGCTTGATATTATTATGCCAGTGATGGATGGCCTTACAATGCTCAAAAAACTTCGCGAAAACGGGTGGGGTAAAAATGTAATGGTTATTTTGCTCACAAATTTAAGTGATAATGAAAAAATTGCAGAGGCTGTTGTACATGGAACATATGACTATCTTGTGAAGTCTGATTGGAAAATTGAGGATGTGGTTGCCAAAATCCGTGAAAAATTAGAGAAATAAACACACAATCTTAATTTTGCCTATTTTAAAATTTACTAAATAAAAAAATAACTTGCCGATTAAACTACCAAGTTATTTTTTTATTTTACGTATTATATAAAACCCACACAAAGGCTTTTAATTATTCCCCTAGTTAATTTAATTTGACGCTTTTTGTACGCTCACCCTCTTTCTCTTTTTAATTCTTCTCCTTTTCAAAACATCTCTGCCGTCTTTTGTAGACATGCGTTTGCGAAAACCATGGACTTTCACTCTTTTCCTTTTTTTAGGTTGATATGTTCTCTTTGGCATAAAATAAAAATGCAAAAATCAAAATGTAAAATGCAAAATGACAATGCAAAAATAAAAAATAAATAAAATTAAAAGTTAAAAACACACATAACACGCGCATAACGCATAACGCATAACGCATAATGCATAATGCATAACATTTGACATTTTTGACATTTAAGAAATTGTACATTTATTTTATTAAAAGCTAAAAGCTAAAAGCTAAAAGCTAAAAGCTAAAAGCTAAAAGCTAAAAGCTGATTAGAGTGGTGCGCGCGGAGGGATTCGAACCCCCGACCAATTGTGTATAAGACAATCGCTCTACCAACTGAGCTACACGCGCGGAAACATGGAAATAAAAAAACATAAAAACAACTGACAATTAACATTTAATGTTATTCTATATTCTATATTCCACCCCTCACCTCTAATGTAGAATACTTTAAAACAGAGATAAAAGCAAGGTATAATACAAAAAACACTTTATTCTCATGGTGCAAAGTATGTGGAAAAAATAAAGATATCTTTGATTGTTTTCTTTATAATAAAGAATATAATGATTTAAGATTTAAGATTTAAGTTAAGAAAAACACATATATTTTATTCCCGCGATAAATAAAGACCAATTTAAATTTTAAAATGGCAGTTAATAATCTCTTAAAAACTATCCCCCCACTGTGATTTATTTATTAACATTTTCTTAGTAAATAAACTACTTTTTTATTTTGCGGTTTTAATTAACAATTTATAAAATCTATTCCACTTACTTCTCCACACTTTTTAAAACTCCTAAATCTTTATTCTAACTTTCTAAAATCCACTTATCCTCTTAATCCCCTTGCTTATTATTCTTATTATTAATTTATTAAATAAAAAAATAAAATTATTCTAATTATGAAATTTATTTGTTTGCAAGAAAATTTAAATAAAGGATTGTTTTTAGTTAATCATTTAACTTTAAAAAATTTAAACTTGCCTATTTTAAATAATGTATTAATTCAAGCAAAAAATAATATTATAACATTAATTACCACTAATTTAGAAATAGGGATTCAATGTCAAATTAGAGGAAAAGTTCAACAAGAAGGAGAATGTATTATTCCTTGCCAGCTTTTAGTTAATTATGTTGGTTTATTACCCAATCAGCCTATTGAAATAGAAATAAAAAATTCTAAATTATTTTTAGAATGCAATAATCAAAAAACACAAATTAATGGGGTTAATTTCACTGAATTTCCCATTCTTCCCAAATTAAAAAATCAAACAGAATATTTTTTAAATATTATTAATTTTAAAAAAGCCTTAGAGCAAACAATTCCGACAATTACTTTTAATGAATTAAGGCCGGAAATCAGCGGCGCTTTATTAGATTTTAACACTTTTAGATCTAATTGGTTAACTATGGCCGGCACTGATAGTTTTCAAATTGCCGAAAAAAAAATTCCTTTTCAACAAAATTCAGCGAATGAGAAAAAGCAAGTGATTATTCCTCTCAAAACATGCCAAGAATTATTAAGGATTCTTCCAGAAGAAGAAAATGAAATAGTTAAAATTTGTGTTGATACAAATCAAATTTATTTTTCTTTTCAAAATACAGAATTAGTTTCTAGAACCATTGAAGGAAAATTCCCAGATTATCCGCAAATAATTCCCAAAGAATATAGAACAAGGGCGATATTTAACGGGAGTGAATTTATTAAAGGGATTAAAAGGCAGAGTCTTTTCGCGAGCGAAAAAAGAGCTTTAAATATAGAGCTTTCTTTCTTAAAGCAAGAAATGCTGATTTTCTCTGGAGGGGCGATGGGAGAAAGTTCTTCGATAATTAAAGGAGAAATACAAGGGGAAGATAATATAATCGCCCTTGATTATAAATATTTATTAAACGGAATTCAAAGTTTAAAAAGCGAGGAAGTAATTTTAGAAATCATTAACAAGAAACAACCGCTTATTTTAAAATCTTCAAAGGAAGAAAAAAATTATTTTTATTTCATCTTCCCTCTTGTGGAGAAAGAATGAAACAATAAAACAATAAAACAATAAAACAATAAAACAAATTAATCTAATTGACCTAAAAAATAGTTAAAAGTTTAAAGTGTAAAGTGTAAAGTCACAGTTTTAAGTTAAAAGTTTAATTTTGGTTATTTTATAACTTTTAATTTTTAACTTTAACTTTGAACTTTTAATTTTAAACTTTTAACTATTCAAAAATTAGAGCAATTAGAAATTAAAAGTTATTTTTCCCAAGAAGCTAAACCCTAAACGCTAATTCCTATGTTTCATCCTTTAAATAAATTTTTACCTTTTTCTCTTAAAAAAGCAAAAATTGAAAAACAAGTTGAAGCAACAATGGCTTGCCAAAAATTTGATCAAATTATTCAAAACATTTGGGACGACAAAATTTTGGATCAAATGAAAGCCATTAGTTTAAAAGATAGGGTTCTGACTGTGGCGATTTTAAGTTCTGTTTTAGCTTCGGAATTGCGATTAAGACAGGAAGAAATTATTAAAAAAATAAATATCAAATTAAAAAAAACCGCAGTTGAACGATTGCGTTTTTTAATTTAAAGCTTTTATGGAAAAAAAAATTTACTTAATCTCGGTAAATATGGGTTATGGCCATCAAAGAACAGCTTTTTCTTTAAAAGAATTAACCCAAAAAACAATTTGCGCCAATGATTATGAAGGTATTCCAAAATTTGATAAAGCAATTTGGCACCAAATGAGAAAATTTTATGAAGCAATTTCAAATTTTTACCGCTTCCCTTTAGTGGGAAAAATTATTTTCTCTCTTTATGATCAATTGCAAAAAATATTAGCTTTTTATCCAAAACGGGATTTATCAAAGCCAAACTTTCAATTAAAAATAATCTATTTTTTATTAAAAAAAAAGATGGGGTAAACATTTAATTGAAAAACTAAAAGAGAAAAACCTTCCCTTAGTTTCCACATTTTTTATTTCGGTTTTTATGGCGGAATATTTTAATTATCCGGGTGAAATTTTTTGCGTTGTTTGCGACGCTGATATTGCCAGACCTTGGGTTTCTTTAAATCCAAAAGAAAGCAGGATTAAATATTTTGTTCCAAATCAACGAACAGCCGGGAGATTAAAGCTTTATGGAGTGAAAAAGGAAAATATTTTTTTGACTGGCTATCCTTTGCCACAAGAAAATATTGGAGAAGAAAGCTTGGAAATTTTAAAAGAAGATTTAAAATCTCGAATGTTAAATCTTGATCCTCAAAAGAAATATTTTGAAAAATATAAAATTTTAATTGAAAAAAAATTAGGAAAACTGCCAACAGAATCAGACCACCCTCTCACCATAATGTTTTCAATTGGCGGAGCTGGAGCTCAAAAAGAAATTATGGTTAAAATTTTAAAATATCTAAAACCATATTTAGAACAAAAGCAAATCAAAATAATTTTATCTATTGGAACCAAAGAAAAAACAAAAAATTATCTTGAAAAAAATATAGAAATTTTAGGATTTAAAAATTATAAGGAAATTAAAATTATTTTTGAAAAAGACATTGAAACATATTTTCAAAAATTTAATTTAGCCTTAAAAAAAACAGATATTTTATGGACAAAGCCGTCAGAACTTTCTTTTTATTGCGCCTTGGGAATTCCCATAATAATTTCTCCGCCAATGGGTTCGCATGAAGAATGCAATATGAAATGGCTTTTAAGGCGCGATTTTGGGATATTTCAAGAAGATCCAAATTTTGTCAACGAATGGCTTTTTGAATGGTTAGAAAGCGGCCATTTAGCCGAGGTGGCAATGAAAGGATTTATTAAAGGAGAAAAATTTGGGACTTTAAATATCCAGAAAACAATAAAACAATAAAACAAATTAACCTAATTGACCTAAATAATAGTTAAAAGTTTAAAGTGCAAAGTGTTAAGTTAAAGTTAAAAATTCAAAGTTAAAAAACAATCAACATCACAAACCTAAAATTTTTAACTTTAGACTGTAACTTTGAACTTTTAACTTATTTTTATTAGTGTTTATTCGTGTTAATAGATTAGCGGTTGATTTTATCTTTGTTAATTTTAATTTAATTTTTTTTATGCCCAAGCCTACTGATATTACAAAACAAAAGTATATGTTCACGGATGATATAAAGTTTTTGCAAAAAGCGGTGGTGTTTCATCCAAACCAAGATAAAATATTTCTTGCTCTTAAACGTCCATCAGACGCTTTCACGCGTCCAAATGATTGGGATTTAGCCGGTGGTAATGTGTTATTCGGCGAACTTCATGAAGATTCATTAAGAGAGGAAATTCGCGAAGAAACTAATTTGGAAGTTGGCGATTTTGCGCCAGTTCAAATTATTACTTCATATAACAAAGAGAAAAAAATTTATTTTATCTTTAATGGATTTTATTGCCAAGCGAAAAATGACACAGTAAAAATATCAAATGACACAGTAAAAATATCAGATGAACATGTTGACTTTCGTTGGGTGAATAAAAATGAGTTTATCAATTTAAAACCAGCCCAATATTTAATTGATTTAGTCATCGCGACATTTAAAAAATTATAAAAAATATTTTTATGAACATAAAAAAATGTATAATAATTCATGGATGCCCATCGAATAAAGAAAAAGCAATGGATCCCAAAACAAGAACATATGATAAACATTGGATTCCTTGGACTAAAAAACAACTTATTATACAAGGAATAGAAACAGAAATTCCTCTTATGCCAGAGCCTTGGCAACCTGATTATGAAAAATTTAAAAAGGAGTTTGAAAAATATGATGTTCATGAAAACACAATTTTAATAGGTCATAGTTGTGGTTGCGCTTTTTTGGTTCGTTGGCTTGGCGAGACAAAAAGAAAAATTTTTAAACTTATTTTTGTGGCTCCGTGGAAAATTCCACAAAAAAAGAAAAATGGCGCTGATATAAACTTTTACACTTATTCCATTGATAAAACTATTAAAGATAGAGTTAATAAAATTATAATGTTTACTGCCGATGATGAAGAAATTGACGGAAAAAAAAGTTTAAAAATTTTTCACAAAGCCCTTAGTGGTGAAGTTATTGAATTAAAAGGGCGAGGACATTATACTTTAAAAGATATGAAAACAGAGGAGTTTCCTGAATTATTGAAAAAAATTTTATAAAAAAGATCTTAAAGGGAGTGTCTGAAAAAATATATGTTTTAGATGATAATTCCGCTTTAAAAATTATTGATGGAAGAAGTGCATAATGCCAGATACATATTGGACTCCATAAGACCTAAAACCTTATGAAAATACAAAGTATCTATAGAGGTATTAAAGGATTTGTAAAATTGTATGAATATGGGTATAAATATACCTATATGATTACAGAAAAAGCCAAATATAAGGCCAAAATATTGATATTTTGGGAAAAGCATGGTCTTGTGGCTACTTTAGATGCTTTTCCTTATAAAAGGTCGACTCTTTTTCTTTGCAAACAAAT
>JACQWZ010000110.1 GCA_016209005.1 Candidatus Kuenenbacteria bacterium | reverse complement strand
TTTGTTTTTGTTGAATGGAATATTGAAAAAGAACAGCTGTTAATCTATTCAGAATTTGAAAAACAAATTACCTTGATTCATCAAATTAAATTTAAAATTAATTTATAAGGGGGGGTAAAGTTTTATACCAAAGCCAGCCGCTAAAAGCTAAAAGCTAAAAGCTAAAAGCTAGTTATTATGAAATTCATTTTAGGAAAAAAAATTGAAATGTCTCAAGTGTTTGATGAACAAAATAATGTTATTCCAATAACTATTTTAGAAGCTGGTCCTTGCGTTGTAATTCAAGTTAAAACTCAAGAAAAAGATAAATATGAAGCTATTCAAATTGGATTTGGAGAAAAGAAAAAAATAAATAAACCTTTAACAGGGCATTTAAAAAATTTAGGAAATTTTAGATATATTAGAGAATTTAGAGATAAAAAAGAAAAAATAGCAAAAAATGAAAAAGAAGAATATAAAATTGGAGATAAAATTAATGTGAGTATATTTAATCCCGGCGATATTATTAAAGTAAGCGCTATATCAAAAGGAAAAGGATTTCAGGGAGTGGTAAAAAGACATAAATTTCATGGAGCGCCCGCTTCGCATGGACACAAAGATCAACTTCGTATGCCAGGATCTATTGGATCAACCGAACCAGCCAGAGTTTTTAAAGGAATGCGAATGGGTGGTCATATGGGCAACGAAAGAATTACAGTAAAAAATCTTAAAGTAGTTTCAATTGATTCTGAAAAAAATTTAATAAGTTTAAAAGGAGCGGTCCCGGGAGCGAGAAATACGTTGGTGGAAATAGTTGGAGCGTAAATTATAAAAGGATTATGTCAACCCTGTTAAATTGCTCCGCACCAGCTAAAAATAAGTTAAAAGTTTAAAATTAAAAGTTCAAAGTTAAAGTTAAAAGTTTAAAGTTTAATAAAATTAGTTTAAAATTTAAAAATAATGGCATTTTTGTATTTTAACTTTTAACTTAAAATTATAACTTCAGGAGTTACGCACTATTAATGTGCATTTGGCTAATATTAGCTAAAAATGAAAAATTAACAAAAATTCAATTTTCGCTAACTTTAGCCATTTTTTGATTAAACTGCGTAAGTCCTGAACTTTACACTTTGCACTTTAAATTTTTAACTACTTAGGTTATTTGTTATCTTTATTTATAGTATCGGAATTTCAATATTTTAACGGAAAATGACTATTAAACAAACCCCAATAACCAAATCCCAATACCCAATCAAACTATAAGCCCCAAACCCTAATTGTATTCTGTTTGGGATTTGAGATTTGGAATTTTATTGGGCATTGGATATTGGGATTTAGGATTTTGCAAAATTTTCTTAAATTTTGCTTATTTTATTTCGCTTACTATAATTATTGTAATTATATCCTTATGAAAATTTCCGTTTACAATCAAGAAGGAAATGAAGTTGGAAAACAAGAATTAAATCCAGCGATTTTTGATATAAAAATAAAACCAGAAGTTATTCATCAAGTCGTGGTATCCCAAATGGCTAATGCAAGGCAAGTTTTAGCGCATACCAAAACTCGAAGCGAAGTTCGAGGTGGCGGGAAAAAACCATGGAAACAAAAAGGAACTGGTCGCGCTAGAGCCGGAACAATTCGTTCTCCACTTTGGAAAGGTGGCGGAATAGTTTTTGGTCCGACAAAAGAAAGAAATTTTTCTCAAAAAATAAATAAAAAAATGAAAAGAAAAGCTCTTTTTATGGTTTTAACAGATAAAACAAAAAGTAATTTAATGATCGTATTAGATAAAATGCATTTAACAGAAGGAAAAACAAAAGAATTTTTAAAAGTATTAAATAATTTAAATAAACTATTTCCATTGATAAAGAAAAAACAACAGAAAAAAAATAAAAAAATAAAAAAAAATATATTAATCGCTCTTGAAAGTAAAAATGAAAATTTAATTCGCGCCACGAAAAATGTTCCTGAAATAGAGATGATCAGAGTAGATTGTTTAAATATTTTAGACTTATTAAAGTATAAATATTTTTTAATTACAAAAAGGGGGATTCAAAAAATAGAGGAAGTTTATTTAAAAGTGAATAAAGTATAAATATTTTTTAATTACAAAAAGGGGGATTCAAAAAATAGAGGAAGTTTATTTAAAAGTGAAAGACGAAAAAACAATCAACAATCAACAATTAACAAAATTAAAATTTAGAATTTAATCATAATTCATAATTTATAATTTATTTATATGAGTTTATTTAATAAAATTTTTAATATATTTATAAGTTTATTTAATAAATTTTTTAATATATTTAAAAAAACAACAAAAGAAACACCAAAAGAAGATAAAAAAGTAGAAAAAATTGATCCGTCAGTTGACGGACAGAAAAAAGTTAAAAGTGATAAAATAAATTATAAAGACGCTTATAAAGTTTTAATTAGACCAATTAGCACAGAGAAATCCACCGATTTAACACCATTTAATCAATATGTTTTTGAAATTGCTAAAAATTCCAATAAAATAGAAGTAAAAAAAGCTATTCAAGCTGTTTATAATATAAAACCAGTAAAAGTTAATATTATAAAAGTGAAGGGAAAAAATGTAAGACATGGGAAAAGTCAAGGAAAAACAAAGGATTGGAAAAAAGCGATTATTACTTTAAAACAAGGGGACAAAATAGAAGCGTTTGATCATTAATTGATTATATCGGAATTTCAATATTTAATTAAACCCCAATAACCAAACCCCAATGCCCAATCAAATTATAAATCCCAAGCCCTAATTGTATTTTGTTTGGGATTTGAGATTTGGGATTTGGGATTTTATTGGACATTGGATATTGGGATTTAAGATTTTGTAAAATTTTCTTAAATTTTGCTTATTTTATGATTAAAATTTATAAACCCACAACTCCATCAAGGAGAAAAACGTCCATTATAACCACAAAAGAACTGACTAAAAAAAGGCCAGAAAAGTCTTTAATGAAAATAAAAAAGAAGAAATCGGGGAGATCGTATGGAAAAATCACAGTTAGACATCAAGGTGGCGGAGAAAAAAGATTTTATAGAATAATAGATTTTAAAAGAGATAAATTTGATATGGAAGCAAAAGTTATTGCTTTAGAATATGATCCTAATCGTTCGGCTCGAATTGCTTTATTAGAATATGAAGACAAAGAAAAAAGATATATTATTGCGCCAAATGAATTAAAAGTGGGAGATAAGATTATATCTTCAAAGTCTCAAATAGAAATTAAAGTTGGAAATTGTTTGCCCTTAAAATATATTCCAACAGGTATATTGATTTACAATATAGAATTACAACCTGGCAAAGGAGGAGAAATTGTTAGATCAGCCGGAACTACAACTTTTATTCAGTCTGTCAAAGGAAAATATGCTCAATTAAAAATGCCGTCCAAAGAAATAAGATTGATTTTAAAAGAATGTTTAGCTACAATTGGACAAGTTGGCAACTTAGATCATAATAATATTAGAATTGGCAAAGCCGGACGTAAACGTCATATGGGAATAAGACCGGGGGTTAGAGGAAAAGCCATGAATCCAGTTGATCATCCTCATGGCGGTGGAGAAGGAAGTTGCCCAATCGGATTAAAACATCCAAAAACTCCATGGGGCAAGCCCGCTTTAGGCGTTAAAACAAGAAAGAAAAAAAAGTGGAGCAATAAATTAATTATTCAGAGAAGAAAGAAATAAAACAAATTAACCTAATTGACCTAATTTTAATTGACCTAAATAATGCCACAATGACCCAAGTAATTAAATCCTAAATCCAAAATTACAAATTCCAAATAAATTCAAAATTACAATATTAAAATTCAAAACATAAAATTAAATTATTTAGAATTTTGGATTTTGATATTATTTGTTATTTGGTGCTTTGAATTTAGTGCTTAATATTTGGGATTTGTTTAGAAATTAGAAATTTTACCACAATTTTTAAAAAGAATTTTATATTATTTATAGAAATATAATTTTATGTCTCGTTCACTTAAAAAGGGTCCATATGTGGATCAAAAATTATTAAAAAAAGTATCTAATTTAAAACAAGGCGATAAAGTAGTTATTAAAACATGGAAACGAAATTGCACTATTACTCCCGAAATGGTAGGTTTTACATTTGGAGTTCATAATGGAAAGGTTCATATTCCAGTATTTGTTGTAGAAAATATGGTCGGACATAAATTAGGAGAATTTTCTTTAACTAAAAAATTTATTAGACACGGAGGAAAGATGCAAAAAGATCAAGAACAAAAAGCAACAGAAGCCGTTCATAAAAAAGTTTAAAATGAAATTTTAAATTTTATCCGCTAACTGGCGGATTAAATTGTATTTTTTAATTCTAACCCCTAATTTCCAATTTCTAATCTCTTTTTATGAAAGAAAAAAAAATTATAGCTAAGGCAAAATATGTTCGTATTTCTCCTAAAAAAATTCGATTAGTTATTAATGTAATTCGTGGACTAGATGTCATAGAAGCGGAAAATCAATTGAAATTTATTTCTAAAAAATCTTGTCATCCTGTTTTGAAATTATTAAATTCAGCCATTGCTAACGCTAAACATGATTTTGATTTTAAAAAGGAAAACTTATATATTAAAGAAGTAACAGTTAATCAAGGGCCAACTTTAGATCGTTGGATGCCTCGCGCTTTTGGTCGCGCCGCGCCAATTAGAAAAAGAACTAGTCATGTCACAATAATTCTTGATCAGAAAGAAAAAACAGGAAAAGAACAAGTTACAAAAAAGTCGCAAAAAGAAGAAAAGAAAAATAAAGTGGAAATTTTATCAAAAGCGGAATTATTAAATGAGGTTAAATCTAATGAAGCCGATGAAAAACAATTCACCAAGGTAAAAAAAGATAAAATGAAATTTAAAGATAAACGTGGATTTGCAAAAAAAGTATTTAACCGCAAGAGCGGATAGAATTATATAAAATAATTTCTAATTTCTAATTTCTAATTTCTAATTTTTATTAAATTTTTAATGAATTTGAAATTAATGTAAAATGTAAATATCAAAATGTAAAATGACAATGCAAAATTTAAAATGAATCCCTCACCTTTTTTGACCCATTTATTTTCTAAAATTTTTAAAAAAAACTAAACAAATATAAAATTATAAAAAGATATTTTGAAAGGTGAGGGATGAAATAATTTAATAATTTTACATTTTAAACTGTAACTTTGCACTTTGCACTTTGCACTTTAAACTTTTAACTTTTTTTATGGGCCATAAAATAAATCCAAAAATTTTTCGTATTGGAACAATATATACTTGGAGCTCAAAGTGGTTTTCTTCTAAAAAAAATTATCGTGAAAATTTGCGAGAGGATATTTTAATTAGAAAGAATTTATATGAAAAAATGCAAAAAGCGGGAATAGATAAAATTGAAATTGAACGAATTGGGGATGAAATTAAAGTTCTTGTTTATGTGTCTAAACCGGGATTAGTTATTGGAAGAAAAGGAGAAGGGATAGAAGAAATTAAAAAACAAATACAAGAAAAGATATTAAAAAATAAAACAAAAAATTTTAAAATAAATATTTTAGAAGTGAAAGAGCCTTCTTTGTCAGCAAGTATAATTGTTCAAAATATAATTGCCGATTTAGAAAAAAGAATTCCATTTCGACGAGTAATGAAACAAGCAATTAATCGAGTAAATAAAACTAGAGCAAAAGGAATTAAAATAATATTAAGCGGGCGTTTAAATGGAGTCGCGATTGCTCGTTCAGAAAAATTAGTTAACGGAAAAATTCCCCTTCATACTTTGCGAGCCGATATTGATTTTATCCAAGGAACCGCGCTCACTACCTATGGAGCCATTGGAGTAAAAGTTTGGGTATATAAAGGGGAAGTATTTGGAAATCAAGTGGAGAATTTTTAATCAATTAACAATCAACAATCAACAATTAACAGTCTGAATAGAGTCTATCTTAAGGCTGAAATAATTTTTAATTTTTAATTTTTAAATAATTTTTAATGCTCTAATTTTTAATTATGAGTTATAATTTAGAAAAGAGAATAGCTAAATTTAAAATAGTTTTGTTTAAAAATTAAAAATTATTTAAAAATTATATTTATTGTTAATTGTTTATTGTTTATTGTTTATTGTATTTTGTTAATTGATTTTTATGTTAATGCCGAAGAAAGTAAAACATAGAAAGTGGCATAAAATGGCCGGAATGTCTGGAAGAAAAGCCTCTAGAATGACAAAGGTAAGCTTTGGTTCTTTTGGTTTGAAGTCTTTAGAAAAAAGATGGATTACTTCAAGACAAATAGAGTCTGCTAGAAAAGTAATAGTGCAATTTATTCGTAAAGGTGGTAAAATTTGGATTAGAATTTTTCCAGATAAACCAATAACCGCAAAAAGCGCTGAAGTTCCTATGGGAAGCGGGAAAGGAGTTGTTGATCATTATGTGGCGGTAGTTAAACCAGGAACAATAATGTTTGAAATGGATGGAATTCCAGAAAATAAAGCAAAAGAGGCAATGAAATTAGCAAGTTATAAATTGCCAGTTAAAACTAAGTTTGTAATACGATAAAATAAGCAAAAATTTTAAGAAAAATTTTTGCAATTTCTAATTTCTAATTTCTAATTTTTAATTTTTAATTTTTAATTAATTTTCAATTTACCCTGTTAAATCCAGCAAAGCTGGCGCAAAGCAATTTAACAGGGTGAACAAAATTTCTAAAACAAAAAGCTATTTTTATGAAAATTAAAGAATTAAAACAAAAATCAGAAAATGAATTGCAAAAAATACTTCAAGAGTCGCGAGAAAAAATGCGCGAACTAAGATTTAAAATTGCTTCAAAACAATTAAAAAAAGTTAGAGAAGTAAGGAATGTAAAAAAACTAATCGCTAAAATATTAACTTTGTTAAATCAAAATACAATTAACAATTAACAATTAACAATTAACAATAGCAAATTTAATATGACTATTAAAGAATTTGAAAAACAAATAAAAAATTTAATTAAATTAATTGATAAAAAAATAAAAATGAATTCTCCAGAATTAATTACTTGTTTAAAAATAACAGAAGAATTAGGAGAGCTTTCCGATGTAATCATTGGACTAAATAATGGACAGCGAAAAAGAAAAAAATTTTCAGAAAAAAAGATGAAAGAAAAATTAGAAACTGAAATTGCTGATGTGATAGGCACAACATTTATTTTAGCCACCAGATTAAATGTTGATGTTGAAAAAGCTTTATTAAAAAAATTAAACGTTGAGAAAAAAAGATGGGAAAAAGAATAAGTTTTAGATTATTTAATTTTTAATTTTGCATTGTCATTTTACATTTTGATTTTTGCATTTTGCATTTTATGTTAGATAATAAAGACAAAAAACCTTTAAAAAGAACTTTTCAGGGTGTTGTAGTGAGTGATAAAATGGATAAAACCATTGTTGTTAGAGTTGATCGAATTAAATGTCATCCAAAATACAAGAAACGTTATAAGGCAAGCAAACGTTATAAAGTTCATGATTCAGAAAATAAATATAAAATAGGAGACAAAGTAACTTTTATTGAATGCAGACCTTTGAGCAAAGAAAAGAGATGGCGAGTAGAAAAATCAATAAACAAATAACAATCAACAGACAACAATATTAAATCAAAATACAGTTAATAGCTAACAAGTAACAATTTATTTATTGTTAATTGTTAATGGCTGGCTTTGGTATAAAACTTTACCCCCCCTTATAAATTAATTTTAAATTTAATTTGATGAATCAAGGTAATTTGTTTTTCAAATTCTGAATAGATTAACAGCTGTTCTTTTTCAATATTCCAT
>JACQWZ010000109.1 GCA_016209005.1 Candidatus Kuenenbacteria bacterium | reverse complement strand
GTAAAAAACAATCGCATATAACAATTGTATCACAAAAAAAGGTCGAAATTTTTAAAAAATCATCTGCTCCTTTGGCAACATTTTTAGTTGCAGAGCCGATGAAAGTTCGGCAACATTCCTTAATTGCTTGACACGGTTTTTTTTGTGAATAAAAATTTGTCAGTCAAAGACTGATCCGCCTCTGGCGGAAAAATTGAAAATTTTTTTAAAAAAATTTAGTCTCTTTATTTTTTTTAAAAAAGAGATAGAATAGAATAAACAAAAATTTAAGAAAATTTTTGCAATTTCTAATTTTTAATTTCTAATTTCTAATGAATTTTCAATAACAAAATTTTTAAATAATTATCAAATAATAAAGCTTCTAAATAAATTTCTTTAAAAAATTATTGTTTTAAAAATTGGAAAATTGAAAATTTAATGAAAATTGATAATTGAAAGCTTGTGGTGAGCGAAGTCGAACTATTGAAAATTTTGCCTAATAATTTTATTTTTTTATTTTTTTATTTTTGCATTGTCATTTTGCATTTTGCATTTTGATTTTTGCATTTTTTCATTTTATGCTTCAAACAAGTCAGGATTTATTATTTATTGTTCTTGCTTTTTGCGTTTTATGGATAACAATTCTTCTTTGTTGGGGATTGTATTATTTAGTGGTGATGCTTCGCAATACTTATAAAATCACGAAAAATGTCAATCAAAAAGTTGAGGCCTTTGGAGAATTAATCGAAGCTTTAAAAAGTAAAGTATCTTCTATGGCCGCTTTTTTAACATTATTTTCTCACGGCATTTCCGCTCTCATTGACCACATTAAAGAAAAAAGAGAAAAAGAAGAAAATAAATCAATTAACAATCAACAATTAACAGACAACAATGAAGAAGTTAAAATAAAAGTAATTAAAAAGTAAATCAAAATTTTCAATTTTCAATTTTCAATCAATTTTTAATGACTCAATTTTCAAATAAATATTTCCTTAATCTCAAAACTCAAATGTCAAAACTCAAAACCACAACATAAATGTCAAATCTAAATTTTAAAAATTCAAAATCTAAAATTACAAATAACAATCCGCCAGCTGGCGGATCAAAGCACAAAATCTAAAATCCAAAACGTTTTGAATTTAAACTTTGAATTTGTGTCCGCCAGCTGGCGGATTGGAATTTGGTACTTTAATTTGTTAGATAGTAGATTAAGTTTTGAGTTTTAAGTTGTGGTTTTGAGATTTGAGTTTTAACTTTTGACATTTTTTGACATTGGAAATTTATCATTAAAAACTATTTATTTTTTATTATTCATTGTTAATTGTTGATTGTTAATTGTTAATTGATTTTATTATTCATTGTTAATTGTTGATTGTTAATTGTTAATTGATTTTATTATTCATTGTTAATTATTGATTGTTAATTGTTAATTGTTAATTGATTTTATGCGCTTCTCCCATCTCCATATTCATAGCCATTACAGTCTGCTCGATGGTCTGCCTAAAATCGATGAACTTTTAGATTGGGCGAAAAAATTAAATATGGATTCTTTGGCTTTGACTGATCATGGAAATATGTACGGCGTGGTGGAATTTTATCAAAAAGCGAAAGCCCAAGGAATCAAACCAATTATTGGAGTTGAATTTTATTTAGCGACCGATGGAATGCAGAATAGAAGACCTAATATTGACAACAAACAATATCATCTCGTTCTCTTGGCTAAAAATCTGCAAGGCTATAAAAATTTAATTAAACTCACAACCCAAGCTTGGTTAGAGGGATTTTATTATAAACCTCGAATTGATCATGAATTATTAAAAAAACATAGCCAAGGTTTAATTTGTTTAAGCGGATGTTTAAAGGGCGCTATTCCACAGGCTATTTTGGCTAAAGATTATGAAAAGACAAAAAAACTTTGTTTAGAATATCAAGAATTATTTGGCCAAGATGGTTTTTATTTAGAAATTCAAGATCATCCAAATTTGCCAAATCAAATAATCGCCAATCAAGAAATAATAAAACTGTCAAAAAAATTAAATATTCCATTAATCGCCACCAATGATGTTCATTATTTACATAAGGAGGATGCGGAAGCTCAAGATATTTTAATTTGCCTTCAAACTCAAAAAAAAATGGCCGATACAAATAGAATGACTTTTGTTGGCGAAGATTATTCAATGCGCTCCCAAGAACAAATGATAAATTCTTTTAAAGATATTCCCGAGGCTATTGAAAATACCCGTAAAATAGTTGAAATGTGCAATTTAGAAATTCCTCTTAAAGAAATTCTTTTGCCGCATTTTGATGTGCCGGATAATCTTGACGCGAATTTATCCAGCGCCTTCTTACAAGATGCTGAATCACATAAAAAAAATTTATTAGACATCAATTCACAAAGCGCTAAATTAATGCCAGACTCTAAGAATGCGCTGGATAAATATCTTGAAAAACTTTGCTATCAAGGATTAAAACAAAAATTTCCTGAATGCAAAGAAGAAATTTTATCTCGTTTGAAATATGAATTAGAAACTATAGAACGCACTGGTTTTGCTTCTTATCTTCTTATTGTTCAAGATTTTGTCAACTGGGCAAAAAAAAATAAAATCGTTGTCGGTCCAGGTCGTGGCTCGGCTCCGGGAAGTTTGGTTTCTTATGTTCTTAATATCACAGAGATTGATCCAATTAAATATAATCTATTATTTGAAAGATTTCTAAATCCAGAAAGAATTAGTATGCCTGATATAGATTTAGATTTTGCCGATGATCGTCGAAATGAAGTTATAAAATATATAGAAGAAAAATATGGGAAAAATCATGTCGCTCAAATAGCCACTTTTGGAACAATGGCCGCTCGAGCGTCTATTCGCGATTGCGGTCGAGTTTTAAGCATGGAATATAATTTTTGCGATAAAATAGCAAAAATGATTATTGGATCTTCTATTCAAGATTCAATTGATAATGCGCCAGAATTAAAAAATTTATTTAACACTGATTCTGGAGTTAAAAAACTGCTTGAAATTTCCAAAAAATTAGAAGGGGTCGCCAGACATATTTCCACTCACGCTTGCGGCATTGTGATTACTAAAAATTCTCTTGATAATTATGTTCCGTTGCAACATCCAACTCAAGACGATAAAACAATTGTCACTCAATATTCCATGAATATCGTTGAAAATTTAGGATTGCTTAAAATAGATATTTTAGGTTTAAAAAATCTGACTATTTTACAAAAAACAATTAAATTAATTGAATTAAACCACAGTGTAAAAATTGATCTTAACCAAATTCCTCTTGATGATAAAAAAACTTTCGAACTTTTTAAAGAAGGAAAAACAACTGGCGTGTTCCAACTTGAAAGTAGCGGAATGAAACGATGTTTAAAGCAACTTAAGCCAAATAATTTCGAAGATATTATCGCTATGGTTTCTCTTTATCGGCCGGGACCAATGGAATGGATTCCGGACTACATTGCCGGAAAACATGGAAGAAAAAAAATGTCTTATCTTCATCCAAAATTAGAACCTATTTTAAAAAAGACTTACGGAATTTGCATTTACCAAGAACAAGTTATGGAAATTGCTAAAACATTAGCTGGATTTAGTTTAGCAAAAGCGGATATTTTAAGAAAAGCGGTTGGAAAAAAAATTCACGCGCTTTTAATTGAACAAAAAGAAAAATTTATTCAGGGCTGTGTTTCAAACGGCATTTCTCAAAAAATTGCCGAAGAAGTTTTTGTTTTTATTATTGAACCTTTCGCAGATTATGGATTTAATAAAAGCCACGCGACTTGTTACGCTTTAATTGGATATTGGACCGCTTATTTAAAGACTCATTTTCCTTGCGAATTTATGGCCAGCCTTTTGACGTCCGATCAAAATAATATTGACAGAATCGCCATTGAAATTAATGAATGCAAAGAAATGAAAATTAAAATTTTATCGCCGGATATTAATGAAAGTTTTGCTAATTTCACGGCGATACATCAAGGCAAATCCAGCGCCTTCCTGCGAGATATTAAGTCCAAAGAGAAAAATCTTTTAAATATCCATTCATTCCCGCAACAAATTATTCGTTTTGGTTTGTCGGCTATAAAAAATGTTGGAGATAAAATTATTGAAGTAATTATTGAAAAGCGAAAAGAAAAGGGAAAATTTAAAAGTATGGAAGATTTTGCCCAACGAATTAATCATAAAGATTTAAATAAAAAATCATTGGAAAGTTTAATTAAATGCGGAGCATTTGATCAATTTGGAGAACGTTCTCAATTTTTAGAAAATTCTGAAGAAATTTTAAATTACAATCGAAAAATTAATAAAATAGAAAACTCGGATCAAGTTAATTTATTCGATTTTCTTTCTTTAGGCACCTTGCCAAAATTAAATTTATCCGCCAAAGGCGGATATTCGGCCAAAGATGGGCATAACACCTCTGACGAAAAAACAACAAAACCAATAGATGAAAATCAAAATCTTGCTTGGGAAAAAGAATTGCTTGGTTTTTATGTTTCAAAACATCCTTTTGAAAAAATTAGGATTTTATTTAAAGAAATTATTTCTCCTTATTCTAAACTTAAAAATTATAATTCTAAAAATAATTATATTCAAACAGCCGGACTAATCACTAAAATACAAAAAGTTTTCACTCGCCAATTAAAAGAATTAATGCTTTTTGTAACAATAGAAGATGGAATCAGTTCTTTGGAAATTTTAATATTTCCCTCGATTTTAAAAAGAAATTCTGAAATTTGGCAAGAAAATAAAATGGTTTTAATTCGAGGAAAATTGTCCAACAAAGATGAAAGTGTTAAATTATTAGTTGATGAAGCGGAAGAAATAACAGAAGAAAATATTCAATCATTAATAAAAAAATATAAAAATTTTATTCCTAAACCAAAAAGTTTTTCCCATGAGTGGTCTATTCCATTAGAAACACCTCGCTATCCAATGGAGCAACAAAAAAATAACGAACCAGTTGAGAAACAAAAGCCCATTAATTCCATTTGCATTAATTTATCTTCCACTGTTGATCAAGATTTAATTCAAAAATTAAAAAATATTTTAATTAACCATCCCGGAAAACAACAAGTTTATTTTAATTATAAAAATAATGGTCGGGATCAAAAAATTGCCACGAATTTATTTATTAATTATAATGAGGAAATAAAAGAAGAAATTAAAAAATTATTAATTTAAAATTTAAAAAAATAATATAAAAAAACAAAACAACAAATCAATTAGAAAAATATTAAGCAGTGTCTGGTTTATACATTTTTAAAAAATAACTGAGAGTAATCTTGGTTATTTTTTGATTATTTTTAAGTAAAAAAAAATTAAACTTGACGGTTTTATGAATATTATTTATACTAAAAATAGATAATTCATTTTTAGGACATAATTGTCCCATAACATAAATCATACTATGAAGAAAAAATTAAACATTATCGGGGTACAAAATTTTATTAGAGAAAAGCGTAAATATATTTTTACTCCTTTGGATTTACAAAGGTATTTTAGTGTTAACTGTGAATCAGCTAGAAAATTTATTTTAAGAAATATAACAAAGGATATTTACGCGAAAATAAAAAGAGGGCTATATTTTGATAAAAACTTTAAACCGTCTGAATTAGAAATTGCTAATAAATTATATTATCCTTCTTATGTTTCTTTTGAATATGCCCTTATGTTTTACGGAATAATTCCAGAGACCGTATATTCCATAACATCAGCTACTTCTAAAACAACGCGAAACTTTATTGTTGAAAATATAAATTACAGTTTTTGCCATATTAAAAAAGAAGTGTTCACAGGTTATATTAAAAAAAATATTGAAGGCCAGCTAGTATATTTGGCTGAACCGGAAAAAGCTTTGGCTGATTATTTTTATTTTGTTGATTTAAAGAAAAAATCTTTATATGACAGAATTAATGTAAATAAAATAAATTATAAAAAACTAATGAATTTTATTAAACTTTTTAACAGAGCTTCATTAAAAGAATTAGCTCAAAAAATTTATGATAAATCAAGACGAAATAAAGAGATTATCTATTAGAATACAAACGGATGAATTAACCGTTGCCAGAGAATATTTGCAACACAGTTTTTTGTCTGAATTATATAAACAAGTTGGATCTGACAGGTTGTTATTTAAGGGAGGAACTGCCTTGCGTATTATTTATAATAGTCCCAGATTTTCCGAAGACTTGGATTTTACAGCAATGAAAAATATCAGTTATCAAGAAATAAAAAATTTGCTAATAGATATTTATTCAACTCTTAATAGTTGGGGATTTATTTTAGATATTGAAGAAGCCAAACAAACAACTGGCGGTTATTTAGCTAAAACTATTTTTTCTTTTTATAACTATAAAATTAATTTAAAAATTGAAATTTCATTTAGGCAAAGCAATAAAAAAATAAAGAAAGAAATCAGCCAAATTAAAACTGATTTTTTACCAACTTATGATATTATTCATTTGTCGCAAGAAGAAATTATCGAAGGTAAATTAACCGCTTTATTGTCAAGAAGCAAACCGCGCGATTGGTATGATTTATATTTTTTGCTAAAAAATAATTATTTAAATAACAAGCAAAAAAAACTATTGCCAATAATTTTAGAAAAATTTAAAAATTACCGTGGAGACATAAGAAAAGAGCTAAAAGAATTTTTACCAGTTAATCATCAAATGATTTTAAAAGATTTTAAAAATCTATTAAAAAAAGAAATTAAAAACTATGAAAAAGAATAAACAGATTGAAAAACAGAACATATTTACAGAATTTCTATTCTATACCACGCCAAACGGCAAGGTGAAAGTGGAGATATTTTTGCGTGATGAAAATATTTGGCTTACACAAGACAAAATAGCTCTTTTGTTTGGTGTGCAAAGACCAGCTATTACTAAACATCTTAAAAATATTTTTGAAAGTGGAGAATTGCATGAAAATTCAGTTAGTTCCATTTTGGAACTAACTGCCGATGATGGGAAAAAATATAACACAAAGTTTTATAATCTTGATGCGATTCTCTCAGTTGGTTATCGAGTAAATAGTTCTCAAGCCACACGATTTCGCATTTGGGCAACACAGATTTTGAAAGAATATATCATCAAAGGCTTTGCTATGGATGATGAACGGCTGAAAAATCCAAATACTATTTTTGGTAAAGATTATTTTGAAGAACAACTGGCGCGTATTCGCGATATTCGTTCCAGCGAGCGTAGATTCTATCAAAAAATTACCGACATTTACGCACAGTGTAGCGCTGATTATAACCCAAATGAAAAAATTACCAAACAATTTTTTGCTACCGTACAAAACAAACTTCACTGGGCAATAACTAACCAAACCACAGCGGAAATTATTCATAACAGGGTAAACAGCGAAAAACAAAATATGGGACTTACGAATTGGAAAAACTCACCTAAGGGAGCAATTAGAAAAACTGATGCAGTGATTGCCAAAAATTATTTGAATAAGTATGAGATGGACGAATTAAATAGAATTGTGGAAATGTATTTGGTTTTTGCAGAAAGTCAGGCGCGTAAAGGCAAAATAATGTATATGAAAGATTGGGTAGAAAAATTAGATAGTTTTTTACAATTTAGCGAAAATGCAATATTCAGGACTTACGCAGTTTAATCAAAAAATGGCTAAAGTTAGCGAAAATTGAATTTTTGTTAATTTTTCATTTTTAGCTAATATTAGCCAAATGCACATTAATAATGCGTAACTCCTGATATTGCAGGATAGCGGTCAAATTAGTCATAAAGTGGCAATAGCATTAGCCGAAAGCGAATTTGAAAAATACCGGGTTATTCAAGACCACATGTTTGAATCCGACTTTGATCGGGAAGTAAAAAAATTATTAAATTCTAAAAAGAAAAAATAATTATTAAAAATATATAAAACTCATTCTTGCTTCAGATTTAAGTTTTCTTTTGAAATATGGTTATAATTTAACTGGCATTCCAAAAGATCAAATGAAAATTGGTTATATTACAACTGCGTTAAAAGGAACAAAAACTGATTTTAATCAAAAATTGAAATCCACTATTCGAGGCGAAGGATATCCTATTGATGAAATAGATATTGAAGAAAAAAATAAAGAAGAATTAAAAAACTTTTTTAAAGATAAAAACATAATTTATATTGAAGGAGGCAATACTTTTTATTTACTTAAAGCAATAAAGGAAACAGGATTTGATAAAATTCTAAAAGAGTTATTAAGTGAGGGGAAAATTTATATTGGTGTAAGCGCTGGAGCGTATATTATGCGCCCAACGATTGAAGTATCTAATTGGAAAGATAAAACAACAGACAGGTGGAGCGTTACTGATTTTTCCGCGCTTAATTATGTTTCTTTTGTCTTGAAAGTTCACTACACAGACGAGCAAGAAATAGAAGTGAAAGAGAAAATGAAAAATTTAAAATTCCCGCTTCGTGTTTTACGTGATGGGCAAGGGATATTGGTTGAAAATGATAAAAATATTTTTTGTGGTGATGGAAAGGAAGTGATTTTGTCGTAGAGACGTTTTGTCAAAACGTCTCTACAAAATGGTTAGGTGTAAAATAAATAAAAAAACTATAAAAATACAATCTGATGATATTTTGAAGAAACTTAAAAAATTATCCAGCCATAAAAATATTGAGGGAATGGCGCGATTTGGAATTAATCCTAAAAAAGCTTTTAACGTCTCTATTCCTAATTTAAGAAAACTTGCCAAAGAAATCGGGAGAGATCATATTTTATAGTATCGGAATTTCAATATTTTATAGTATCGGAATTTCAATATTTTATTGTTTTTTTGTTTTATTGTTTTTTTGTTTTAATGTTTTTGTGTTTTGGTTTTATTTTTTTATATTTTTGCATTTTTATCATTTAAATAATTCTGCATTCTACTCATCTAACCTCCAACTTCTAATCTCTAACCTCCATTTTTATGAACTCTCTTCTTAAAAAAATAAGTCTCACTTTTATTATTTTCACAACAATTCTAGCTTTAACTGTTGTCTATTTTTCTTTTAGTAAAGCGATAATTTCCATTGTTCCTAATTTTAAAAAAGTTGAAACGAATTTTACTATTTTAGCGAAAGAAACTTTTGAATCTCAAAATCCAAATATAATTTCATCTACTTTTTCTGAAACTTTTGAAGAGGAACAAGATACTTTTCCAGCTCAGGAAACTAATTCAGAAATAAAAACGCAAGCGACTGGAAAAGTAACAATTTTTAATCTTACATCAGAAAATCGCCGCCTTGTTGTAACCACTCGCCTGCTCTCTCCGGATAATATTTTATATCGCCTCAAAGAAAGAGCGTTTATTCCGGCTAATGGAAAAACCGAAGCCGAAGTTTACGCCGATCAACCCGGAAAAGAAAATGAAATTTCTAAAGGAGTTTATTTTATTATTCCCGGCCTTCAAAAACAAACGCAAGATAAAATTTACGCTCAAAGTTTTGAACCAATGACTGGAGGGATTAAAAAAAATAAAATTATCACGGAAAAATATATTGAAAGCGCGACAAATAAATTAAAAGAAAAAGTTTTAGAAAAAATTCAAAAAGGAATTGATGAATCGTCTGAATATGAAAAAAATAATTCAATCCCCTCTCTTTTTGTTTCTGAAATTGTGGAAATAATAAAAGACACAGAAATAAAAGAACAAAAAGATGAATTTAATTTAGGAATTAAATTAAAAATTACCGGCATTAATTTTGATAAAGAAAAATTATTAGCAATTGCCAAGTCTAAACTTTTAGAAAAAATTTCTTCTAATCAAGAATTAATTAGTCCTCTGCAAAATTTTACTTATTCAATTGAAAAATATAATTCTCAAACCAAAGAAGCGATAATTAAAGTTCATTTGGAAGGAATGGCGACTTTAAATTCAAAAACGGAAATTTTAAATAAAAATAAACTGGTTGGTTTAAAAAAGAAGGAACTTGAAGAATATTTCAGCCAATTTAATGAAATCCAAAAAGCAGAAATAAAATTTTCTCCTTTTTGGACAACAAGAACGCCCAAAATAAAAGATCACGTTGAAATAATTATTTTATTAAATTAAAAAATTTGACAAGATTTTTTAAAAGAATATAATACAATCAAAAAGGTCAAAAATTAATAAAATTTAATTTATTTTATAGAATGTTTTATGAAAAACTACAAAATCAAAAAATTTATAACTAATAATAAATCTTTAATTTTTAATGCAGTTTTTGAAAAAGAAAAAGATGGAGGATTTTGTGTTTCTGTCCCTTCTCTTTCTGGTTGTTATTCTCAAGGAGATACTTTTGAGGAAGCCATAAAAAATATACAAGAGGCGATTAAATTATATTTAGAAGATGAAAAAGAAGAAATCCCCCTTTTTATTGAAAGAGAATTTATGGTTCCTATTTCAATAGAAATAGAAAAATTAAAAAAATTACAATATGCCTAAATTACCAGTTTTTTCAGCAAAAGAATTAATAAAAATTTTAACAAGATTAGGCTTTAAAATTTATAGTCAAAGAGGAAGTCATATTAAATTAAGAAAAAAGACTATTTATGGAAAAGAAACCATAGTTATTCCAAATCATAAAGTAATAAGAAAGGGAACTTTAAAAAATATTCTTAATAAAATCAATTTATCTTTAGGAGAACTTTTAAAATTATTATGATCTTGCTTGATAAGTTTTTTATAGAGGAGTATAAGAAAGGTCAAAAATTAAAAAAGAGTGGATTGTGAGCAGTTATAATATTTAAAATTCACCGTGTTAACACGGTGGGGGATAGAAAATAAAAAACGATAGTACATTTTGGACGATCGTCAAAAAAATATTATAGAAATAAAAATAAAAAAATTAAGAAATTAAAAATTTAGACTGTAAAAGAATAAACATTTCTACCGAACTTTAGTTCGGGTTTACAGGCTTTAGCCTGTAAACTTGGCGACTAAAGTCGCACAACCCGCTTTAAAAAGCGGTAGAAAAACATTGTTCTACGCTCTTCAAATTAGAAATTAAGGATTGCCTACAAGCTACAAGCTACCAAGCTAATTTTGGCATTTGGGACAAAAATATGTGTTGCGTCCAGCAAGTGTAATTTCTTCAATTTTTGTTTTACATTTTAAACACAACTCCCCCGCTCGATCGTAAACTTTCAAAAAAGAAATATATTTTCCTTGTTGTCCGTAAATATCTAAATAGATGTCTATTGACGATCCTTTTAACTTAATTGCTGTTGATAGGATTTTTTTAATTCCTTTATAAAGTTCATCAATTTCTTTCTCTCGCAAAGTTGAAATAATCCGCAATGGATTAATTTTAGCGTAAAAACAAATTTCTGTCGCGTAAATATTGCCAATTCCAGCAATAAATTTTTGATCCATCAAAAGAGGCTTTATCTTGCTTCTTTTCTTTTTTCCTAATATTTTTTTAAAAACAGTTAAAGTAAATTCTTGCTTCAAGGGTTCGGGTCCAAAATTTTCCTTTTCTAAAAATTCTTCCGCTTCTTTATTATTCATTAATTTTAACCAGCCAAATTTTCTAAAATCATTATAAAAAAGTTTTGATCCATCAATAAAATTAAAAATTACCTGACCTTTTTTTATTGTTGGTTGCTGTTTGTTAATTGTTGACTGATAAAAAAATTGACCGGTTAATTTTAAATGAATAAATAAATTATATCCATTTGATAATTCAAAGATTAAAATTTTAGCTCGACGTTTAATATTGATTATATTTGAATCAATTAAAATTTTTTTAAATTGAGCGGGTGGAACATTGATAATTTTTGGCAATTTAATATCTATGTTTTTTATTTTTTTACCCTTTATAATTTTTTCTAATTCTATTTTAATTGTTTCAACCTCCGGTAATTCTGGCATAAATTATTCTCCTTTTATTAAAACGGATAAATTGCCGCCTAGTCTTGTAATTGGTTGTTCAATAACAATCTTTTCGCCTAATTGCTCAATAAATTTCTGCATAATCTCCAAAGCTAAATCTATGTGCTTTTTCTCTCTTCCTCTTAAATTCATATCTATTTTTATTTTATGTTTTTTGCTTAAAAATTTTTTTGCTTGATTTAATCTTACCTCTAAATCATGTTGACTAATTCGAAAACTTAATCTCATTCCTTTTGTTTCCACTGTCTTTAATTTAATTTTTTGCTTTTGTCTCTTTTTTTGTTCTTCATATTGAAGTTGCCCAAAATCTAAAAATTTCGCCACTGGAGGATTTTCTTTGGGAGAAATTTCTACCAAATCATATCCTCTTTCTCGCGCCATCGCAAGCGCTTCTCTGGTTGGAAAAATTCCAACAAATTGGCCTTGTTCATCAATAAGTCTAACTTGCGGAGCAAATATTTTTTCATTTTTATAATAAAATTTTTTGCGCCTTTTATAAGCGGCGTATTTATTACGATAAGTTCTCATAAAAATAGCTTTTAGCTTTTAGAAATTATAAATGCGGTTTTTTCGTCATTGCGAGGAGTCTGCGAACGCGGATCCCTCGCATTTACTCGGGACAAGCTCCGCAATCTTAATTAATATTGATTTTAGATTGCTTCGCCTTGAGTACAAGGCTCGCAATGACATTGTGTAATTCAAAAAAATTAAAACAAACTACAAATTAAAATAGTTTTTTTAGGGCTTTTTGAAAGGCTGGAGATAATACCTTATCTCGACGTTTACCACGAGTTGTTTTACCTTTTTCACGCGAGTTAAAATGATCTTGCCCGCAAGCGCGATGCAAAATTTTTCCTGTTTTAGTTTTGCTAAAACGTTTTGTGATTGATTTTTGAGATTTCATAAAAATTAGCTTTTAGCTTTTAGCTTTTAGAAAAATAAAAAAATTATATTTTAAGAATATCAAATTTATAAATAATTGTAAAATAAGTAAAAATTTTAAATTAAGAAATTCCTGCTGGAATTTTTTCTATTATTCCTTCTTTACATTTTGGGCATCTCAAGCCCTCTATTTTTTTAATTTCCATAAAATCAGCTTTTTCACATTTACACTCATATTCTTGCTTAAAACATTTTAAACAAATTCTATTTTCTTTAAAAAAAACACGTCTTTCTTTTAAAAGTTCGTCTAAATTTTTTCCTGTTAATTCTTTAGCTAATAATTCCTCGCATGGATGTGGTAGGGCTTTTTCTTTATCACCCATCTTCACATATATACACGACCCACCATCATCTTCAATTATAAAATCACACTCTCCCGTGATAATTTTATTATTTTCTTCTCTTGTTCCACAATAGCTACATTTGTATTTAAATAATAATGGCATATAAAATAAAACTTTAAAATTTAATATACCGAAATAATTTTTAAAATATTATTTGAAAGATTGGTAAATTCCTCTTTTGATTTTTCAATATTTTCTTTTGTGCCAAGCTGGTTATCGGCTATCAATGCTGGATTAAGATCAAAAATCGCAACCCCAAGTTCTTGGCACTTAGAAGGAATTCTGCCGTAATCCTGAATAATATTTAATGGCTTTTTCCAGCTTTCCTGCACAAGCCCATTGCGATAATGTTTTTCAGATAAATATGTCCGCACTTTATCTGGAATTTTTTCCATCCAAGCGCGATGATCAGCGATTAGTTGTTTGCCATAAACATTATAAAAATTAACAATATATCCAGTGAAAAGCGGATCTGCTTGAAGCACAAATTTTGTTTCTATATTTCCCGCGAGAGCTTTGGCGGAGTTTCGCCATTGTATTTTCCATTTTTCATACATAATCCCTAAATTTTCAATACCTTGAACACTAAAAGCATCAGGCATCATTGGCACAATAAAATAATCAGCCCCAAGTAAAATCATTTGATTTAAAAGTCCTAAACTTGGCGAGGTATCAATAATAAAAATATCTATTTGCTCGCTTAATCCTTTTTCTCTTAAAAAACGATCAATAGCGCTTGTTTGAAAATATCCAATTGGCTGACCAGAAGCAGCTTGTCCATAAGCGGTTGAAAGCAAACCCTCATAAACTGAAAGATTTATATCTCCCTTAAGAAGAAAAAGGTTTTGATCTGCTTTGACTGGAAGAAATTTTATAGCAAAATTTATATCACTACCGCCTTCAATCACTCCGCGTAAAACATCATATATTGTTTTTTCTGTTTCAGAAAAAAGATTTTTCGCATAATATTCTTCTCCTATAGCAAGGCGAGAAAGATTGCACTGTGGATCTAAATCAATGAGAGCTATTTTATATCCTTATTTAGCAAATGAAACCGCACAATTAAAAGCCAATGTTGTCTTGCCAACCCCGCCTTTATTATTTACAAAAATAAGTTTTTTTGAACGAGGAAATTTCATACTAATTAGCTTTTAGCTTTTAGCTTTTAGCTTTTAGAAAATTATAAATCTTAAATCTTAAATCTTAAATTATTTTTTGGTGGAGATGAGGGGATTTTCACCCCTGTCTGAAAAAATATTTAAAAGCCTTCTACTAGTATAGTTTATTTTAAATTTCGAAATAAGCAAAAAAAATAAACAAATGTCGCTTATTCTAGTCTTAATGAATTTCAATAATTTAATTTAAAACGAAAAAAATTATCTAGTCTAAAAATGACATCCAGATCTATTTATTAGACATCAATAGGTGGATGGTTGCAGATTAAAAAAAATTAAGCTACAACGGAAACAGGTGTTAAAGTAAAGGATCTTACAAAAGCAAGAACTTTTTCTTTGACCTGTGTAATAAATTTAGCATTTATTATGTTTGGCTAATTTTTTGTCTTGCCGAGACAAATAGCTAACTTTTAAAGAACTTTTCCGTCGATTATAAGCATCCCCAAAACAAAATTTTCTAAAAGAAAATTTTGTAAATTTCAATATCCAAATCCCAAATCCTAAATAAATCACAATGACCAAAATTATAAATCCAAAACAAATTTAAATTAACTAACAAAAGGTGAGGAAAATTTTTAATTTTTAATTTTTAATAAAATTCCAATTTTTAATTTTTATTTTTTTCTCCTTCAATTATCTCTCTTACCCCTTTCATTAGTAGAGTAATGTCAGTATTTATCACTTACCATTTGTTCCCTTTTTCATCACATAAAAATAATGTATCATGGTCTCCACCTTTTAGTTTATAATTATTATTTTTGACATACATATTAAAATCAGATATTTCTTGTTGTCTCTCTGTTTCTTGTTCTCTCATATTTCTCACCCCCTTTCATTTTTATTAAAATTAAAATTTAAACTTTTAACTTTACCACAATCTTTAAAAACTTTTTAAATTCCTCAACATCTTTTTGTAAAATTTCGTAAAGGTGTTCTTCTTCTAAAGAAGGATAATTATGAATAGCGCAATTTCTAAATCCAATCATTTTTTGCATTTCTTCTTTAAATTTTTGATTAATTATTTTCTCTTCAAATAATTTAAAAGGAATTTGGCCATAACTTTCGCTTTTTACTCCTTTTTCAGCTAAAATATATTGAGCAATATCCAAAGTTGCTTCGATTGCTGCTATCAAACCGAAAGTAACTGCCCAAATATTTTCAATATTTTCTTTTAAATCATTTAATTTAAATCTTTGAAGCTGTTTTAATCCTTGATAAATTTCAAGAAGATTATTTATTTTTTCTTGAAGCTGTTTTTTAATTATTTTCGTCATATAGCTTTTAATTTTAATTTCAAAAATTGATTATAAATATTATCTAAGTGCAAATAATCTTCATATTGATGAAGCGTTTGAATTTGAAATAAAATTCTTTCAATTTCACTTCTAATATAAAGCGCTTTCCCTTCTAAAATTACTGTTTGTTTTAAAAGAGGCGAGGATTGATTTAAATTAACAATATTTATTTCTTTTTTAGGAAAAATTTCAGAAAAAACTCCAATTAACATTCCTTCTAACTTTAAATAATCTTCAGAAATTACTTTTTTCCCAAATAAAACGCCAATATCAATATCGCTTTCTTTATGAGAAGTTCCTTTTATCTCTGAACCAAAAAGATAAACTAAAACAATTTGATTTTTTTTAAAAATTTTATTTAATTTTTGTTTATTAAAATTATTCATTAAAAATGTTAAATCCAAAAATCAAAATGACAAAAAAAGTTTAAAATTTTTGTCATTAAGCTATTGTTTAGAAATTTTTTAAGGCTCTTTCAATTTTTCTTTTTACTTCTCTTTTTTTAATATCCTCTCTTTTGTCGTATTTTTTCTTTCCTCGGCATAAAGCAATTTCTAATTTAATTATCTTGCCCTTAGTATATACCTTTATTGGCAATAATGTCAAGCCCGGGGTTTTCAATTTACCGATTAAAGACTTAATTTCTTTCTTTTTCAAAAGAAGTTTTCGGGAATGAGTTGGTTCATAATTTTGTTGTGCTCCAGCTGCTGGAGCATATGGTGAAATATGACAATTAGTTAGCCACACAAAGGGGAGAGAATATTTTGAAATAACATTAGAGAAAGGTTTTTCCGGAATTCTAAAATCCAAAGAAATATAACTTCCCTTAAGATTAATTTGCCCCTTTTTAATTGATTTAACCTCTGGTCCAGTCAAAACAACTCCTACTCCGTAGGTTTCTAAAATTTGATAATTATGATAAGCGTGTTTGTTTGTAGTAATAGCCATAGATTAAAATTAATAATGAGTAAATCAACCACTAATTTATTAACGCGAATAAAAGATAAGTTCAGGACTTACGCAGTTTAATCAAAAAATGGCTAAAGTTAACGAAAATTGAATTTTTGTTAATTTTTCATTTTTAGCTAATATTAGCCAAATGCACATTAATAGTGCGTAACTCCTGAAGTTAAAAGTTTAAAATTAAAAGTTCAAAGTTAAAGTTAAAAATTCAAAGTTAAATCCACCAGCTGACGGACAAAATTAAACCCCTCACTTTTTAAATTTTCTGAAAATAATTTTAAAATAATAAAATAATAAATATTTTTTAATTAATATCAAAAAGTGAATGGGTAAACTTTTAACTCAAAACTGTGACTTTACACTTTCAGGACTTACGCAGTTTAATCAAAAAATGGCTAAAGTTAACGAAAATTGAATTTTTGTTAATTTTTCATTTTTAGCTAATATTAGCCAAATGCACATTAATAGTGCGTAACTCCTGACTTTGCACTTTTAAATTTTAACTATTTATTATTCTTGTATTTTTATTGTTCTATGTTACACTTAGTATAACATATTTTATTTTTCCCTAAAAGCTAACAGCTAAAAGCTATTTTCTTATGAGGATAGGCATTGATTGTCGAACAATTTTAAACCCGGAAAAAGACGATTTGGTGGGAATAACCCACTATACTTATCAATTGGTAAAACATTTGATTAGTCTTGAAAACAAATCCCGCGCCTTTCTACAAGGTATTAAATCCTGTGAGAAAGATTTATATAATATCCATTCATCTTCGCAGCAAACTGTGGGATATTCTGAAAAGATGCTGGATAAAGAAAAAAATGAGTATGTTTTATTTTTTGACAAAGAAATAGCTGAAAAAAATATAACAAAATTTTCAAAACCTTGGGTAAAAATAAAATATTTTCCTTTTAGCCAATATAAAAAATTTTTACCTATCGCTTATTCTCATTTTTTAACTTCCGCTTTTTTAAAAAGAGAAAATCTTAATATTTGGCATTCCCCCACCCCAAATTTACCCCTGTCATATAATGAGCCCTCAATTGTGACTGTTCACGATTTAAGTATTTATAAATTCCCAAAATTATTTCCGCCCGGTCAATTTTTAAATGTTAAAGTGATAACGCCTAATGCTTTAAAAAGGGCAAAAAAAATTATCGCTGTTTCTCAAAGCATAAAACAAGACTTAATAAAAATATTTAAAACTCCCGCGAATAAAATAGAAGTGATTTACAATGGAATCAACAAAGAACTCTTCAGTGAACTTCCAAAATTAGAAATAGAAAAAATTAAAAACCAATATAAGATCAAAGAAAATTATATTTTATTTTTAGGCACTCTTGAACCGCGAAAAAATATTAAAACATTGATTGAAGCGTTTGAATTATTTCAAAAAAATTCCGCTATAAAATACCAATTAGTTATTGCCGGCAAAGAAGGATGGGAAGCTAAAAAAATTTATCAAAAAGCCTTGCGCTCTCCTTATAAAAACGAAATTATTTTTACGGGTTATATTAGTCCAGAGAATTTAAACGGTTTATTTTCCGAAGCAAAAACGTTTGTTTTCCCATCGTTTCATGAAGGATTTGGCACGCCAGTCATTGAAGCAATGGCAAAAAAAATACCAGTAATTACTTCTAATATTGAATCTTTGCCAGAAATAACAGCCGGATCAACTATTTTAATTAATCCGCATAAAAAACAAGAAATAAACGAAGCCTTGGAATTAATTTTAAACAACGTAAATTTACGAACTAAATTAATTGAAAAAGGATTTAAAAGAGCTAAAGAATTTTCTTGGGAAAAATGCGCCAAAGAAACACTAAAAGTTTATAAAAACATTTAATTAGCTTTTTAGCTTGTAGCTTCTTAGCTTTTTAGTAAATATAAAAATAATCAATTGATGTTTAACATAATTCTGTATTCTTAATTCTCCCACTTCCAACTTCCCACCCCCCATCTCTCAATTCAAAGTTATTCACAGAAAAATTTTGACAATATTTTTTAAATGCTTAATAATAATTTATATTAAACCCCAATGCCCAAACCCCAATGCCCAATCAAATCCTAAATCCTAATTGTATTTTGTTTGGGGTTTGAGATTTGGGATTTTATTGGACATTGGATATTGGGATTTAGGATTTGCAAAAATTTTCTTAAATTTTTGTCTATTTTTATTTTTTATATTTATTAATTTGTAAAGATAGCGCGAAATTAGCGCTAATGAACAATTAATAAAAAGGAGAAAATTATGGCTATGGATATTAGAAAATCGCCTATGGAAGATTTTGATCTGGAAGAAACAAAATCTTCTGAAGGAAGCAAATGTTGCCCGCCACCTAAGGCAACTGGTTTGATTATTGGATTGATTATTTTAGTTTTAGTTATTGTCGGAGTAGTGGGTTTTGTTTTAAATAACCAAAAAGGTTTAGAGATAACAAAATCCGCTCAAGGAGAATGGCAAGGAGTATTTTTAACTAATGGCCAAGTTTATTTTGGTCATGTGGTTAAAGAAAATGCCAATGAGGTTGTATTAGAAAATATTTATTATCTTCAAGTAAAACAAGTGTTGCAAAAATCTCAAGATCCAAAAAATCCTGAGCCACAAACCGAGCAATCTATTTCTTTAATTAAATTAGGGGAAGAATTGCATGGACCAAAAGATTTAATGAGAATAAATCGAAATCAGGTATTATTTATAGAAGATTTAAAGAAAGATGGAAAAGTTGTTCAAGCTATTGCTGAATATGAAGCTAAACCAGCAGCTGAAAAAAAAGCAACTTCAGCTCCAACAGCTCCAGCAGTTCCAACAACTCCAGAAATACCACCAGTTGAATAATAAATACCGTGAATTATAAAATACCTTATCCACATCTCCTCCCCCTTGATAGGGGAGGATTAAGGAGAGGGTGTTTAAATGTTATGTTATTCCTCACCCTCCCCCAACCCCTCCCATCAAGGGAGGGGGAGAATTTAAGAGTTTTATAATTCAAAATAAATAAAAAAATAAAGCGCGAATTAAACGCGCTTTATTTTTTATTGTGGTTGAAAAGATTTATTAATTTTATATCAACATTCCTCACGATCGTATAAAGTGTTGATACTTTTTTTTTAAAATCCTAATCTAAATCTTAAATCATAAATCTTAAATTTTCCTTGCGTTTCAATTTGTGACGATCGTCCAATATTGAATACTGAGTATACAAAGGTGGGGCATACAAAGCCAGCTATTGTTTAGCCATTGTTTATTATTTACACCATATTTTTACTTTCTATTCTTCTACAGTGATAAAAATAAAAACAAATTATCACTTTAATATTGCTATAGCAATATTAAAGTGATAGAACTAAAATAATAATAAATTTTCCTTACGTTTCATTTTATGACGATCGTCCAATATTGAATACCGAGTTTTTAAATCTTAAATCTTAAAATCTTAAATCCTCTCGGGAATTTATTTTTTTATAATTTTTCACAAACCCCTTATCTAATAAAATTTTTTTATTCGCCATATTATTTTTTATAATATTCTAAATATTCTCCACTCTTTATTTTTTTCCACCATTCTTGATTATTTTTGTACCATTCAATTGTTTCTCTTAATCCATCTTTAAAATTCATTTTTGATTCCCAACCTAATTCATTTTTAGCTTTAGAAAAATCTATTGCATAACGCAAATCATGTCCCAACCTATCTTTAACATATTCAATCATTTCCTCTCCTTTGTCCATTAATTTTAAAATTTTTTTTGTTAATTCTAAATTTGATAATTCACTATTTCCACCAAGACAATAGGTTTCGCCAATTTTACCTTTTTTAATAATCGCTTCAACTCCAGCATTGTGATCATCAACATAAATCCAATCGCGAACATTTTTGCCTTCCCCATAGACTGGAATTTTTTTATTTTCTATTAAATTAGTGATAAAAAGCGAGATAATTTTTTCTGGAAATTGGTATGGCCCGTAATTATTAGAACAATTGGAAATAGTAATTGACAATTTATAAGTATGATAATAAGCTCGAACTAAATGATCCGCGGCTGCTTTTGAAGCGCTATAAGGACTGCGAGGATCATAAGAAGTTTTTTCATTAAATGGTTTGTTATTAAAACCGAGCGAGCCAAAAACTTCATCAGTGGAAATATGATGAAATCTAATATTGTTATTTTTTGCCGCGTCAAGCAAGATTCGCGTGCCTTCCACATTAGTTCTAATAAAATCTTGGCTATTTATAATTGATCGATCAACATGTGTTTCAGCGGCAAAATGAACAATTAGATCAATGTCTTTTACTAAATCATTTACTAATGCGGAATCGCAAATATCGCCTTTTACAAATTTATAATTAGAATTATTTTCAATATCTCTTAAATTTTCCAAATTTCCAGCGTAAGTTAAAACATCCAAATTGACAATTTTGTCGTCTGGATATTTTTTTATCCAATAATGTATAAAATTAGACCCAATAAACCCAGCTCCGCCAGTTATTAATAGTTTCATAAAAATTAGCTTGTAGCTTTTAGCTTTTAGAAAAAAATAAATTACAAAATAAGCAAAATTTAAGTCCGCCAGCTGGTGGCGGATTAATTTTCAAACAATTTAAGTTTAAAAAATTAAATAATTCAGGACTTACGCAGTTTAATCAAAAAATGGCTAAAGTTAGCGAAAATTGAATTTTTGTTAATTTTTCATTTTTAGCTAATATTAGCCAAATGCACATTAATAGTGCGTAACTCCTGTAATTCAAACTTTATTTAAAATTTAAAATTTAAAATTTAAAATTTCTTAAGTTAATCATAACTTATTTTTAAAATTTCTTAAGTTAATCATAACTTATTTTAAAAATTTTTCAAGAAAAAACTACTATGTTAACACGGCGGAGGGAAGGGAAAAAGTGAAGTGAATTGTTTCTTCTGGATTTATTTGAAAAATAAAAGAATATAGAAAAAATAATTCAGAGTGTCAGAGAATGGATTTTCCAATAAATTAGATTTTTCCATCCCCTGACACTTTCATACTCCCCTCCCATCAAGGGAGGGGAAAATTAGAGAAACCCTTCCCATCAAGGGAGGGGGAGAATTTGGGAAACTTCTCTCATTAAGGAAAGGGAAAATTTGAAAGCTTTGTAATTTAAAATAAATAATCAATAGTTTTATTATTTTATCATACAAATTTCTCTAATTTTAAATAAAATTTTAATTTTTTTTGACTAAAAGTCACTGTACTTTTTCGGAGAAGAGTCAAACACCACATTTAAACATTCGAATTTTATTCAAAATTCTAAATTCAAAATTAAATTCAAAAATTATATTTTATCATTTGGTGCCGAAGGTCGGACTTGAACCGACATGAGCTTTCGCTCACGGGTTTTTGAGACCCGCGTGTCTACCAATTTCACCACTTCGGCCCTGAATTAGCTTTTAGCTTTTAGCTTTTAGCTTTTAGGGAATTATTTCATATTCCATATTCCATATTCATAACTACATAATATACTTAATCTTTTTTTTCATCAATTTTCCCGGCCAATAAATCTTTAAAAACTTTTTCAATGTCTTTTTCAAAAATATCTTGCCCGCCTAAACCGAATATATAGCTGATAGCTTTTAGCTGATAGCTTTTAACTGAAAAAGAATTGACAATTTCAGTGTAAAGCGGAGGGGATGCGCCGAAAGAGGCGGAACGATCTAAAACAGCCACTACTTTAAGATGAGATAGAGCTTGAGCTATTTCTTGATAAGGAAATGGTCTGAATAAAATCGGTTTTAACAATCCAACTTTAAATCCTTTTTTTCGTATCTGATTAACAACCGCTTTAACTGTTCCGGCCGTAGAACTCATGACCACAATTCCAACTTCAGCGTCGTCTAATTTATATTTTTCAAAATATTCATATTTTCGTTTGGTAATTTTTGAAAATTCTTTGCCAATTTTTAAATAAACTTTTTTCGCTTGTTCCATCGCTTGAATTTGCTGACACTTTGCAATAAAATAATTTGGCTGAGAAACAGTCGGCCCAAAACTAATTGGATTTTTTGTGTCTAAAAGAGAATATTCTGATTTATATTCCCCTAAAAATTTTTGAACAATTTTATCTGAAAAAATTTTGACCGCTTCCAGGCAATGGGAAGTAATAAATCCGTCTTGCATAATCATCGCTGGCAATTTTACTTGTTCGGCCACTTTGATTGCCAATAAAATATTTTCGTAAACTTCTTGATTATTTTCCGAATAAATTTGTATCCAACCTAAATCTCGACAACCCATAGAATCTGAATGATCGCAATGAATATTAATCGGCGCTGACAAAGCTCTATTAACCACTGGCATAATAATTGGCAAACGCAATCCGCTAGCTACGCTAAGAATTTCCCACATTAAAGCTAAGCCCTGCGAAGAACTAGCGGTCATCGCTCTCACTCCGCTCGCCTGAGCTCCAATTGCCAGACTTAAAGCCGAATGTTCAGATTCTACTCTGACTATCTCTGAATCTACTTGTCCATTAACCGCAAATTGGCTAAAATTTTCTATAATTGGCGTTTGGGGAGTAATTGGATAAATAGAAACCACCCCTGGATTTATTTGTCTCATTGCCTCAGCCACCGCTTGCGCTCCGGTTAATGCTTTAATTTTTATATTTTTATTTAACATAAAATTAGCAGCTTTTAGCTTTTAGCTTTTTAGGAATTAATAATGAAATAGTCAACCACTAATCTATTAACACGAATAAACACTAATAAATATAAAATTAAAATGTAAATATCAAAAGCTTGTCCCGAGTGAAGTCGAGAGATCAAAATGACAAATTAAAATGTTAAAATTATTTTTTACTTTATCATATAATTTTTTCTTAAATTTATTTTTTAATTTTGCATTGTCATTTTACATTTTGATTTTTAATTTTTGATTTTTTTTGATTAAAATTAGATCAATTAGGTTAATTTGTTTTTGTGTTTTTGTGTTTTTGTGTTTTATTGTTTTTTTGTTTCAACTCAATAATCTTCCTTTCTATTTCCCCATGTCCTGGATTTAATTGTTGAAGTTTTTGGAAAGTTTGCAATGTTTGATCATAAAGATTTTTCTTTTCATAAGCTATCGCTAAACCATAAAGAGCGTTGGAATAATCAGGCGATAATTGAATAGCCATTTGAAATATTTTAATCGCTTCATCCACTCTGTCTTGATTAAAATAAAGTCTCCCGAGATCAAAAAAGAGTGTTGGATCATCTTTTTTTTCTTTGTTTAAATCTATGACAATTTTTTCTAAATCAGCTATCGCTTTTTTAACATCTCCTTGCTTTTCATAAGAAAGAGCCAACTTATATTTAGCCAACCAAAAATCATTTTTTAATTCTAATACTTCATTGAATTCTTTTTGTCCTAATTTAATCAATTCAGATGATTTCATTTTTTTTATTTTTTCTATAAAAGATTTTTCATTTAAAATGGATTCTTCAGATTTTTTTTCTAAATCTTTTTCTTTATTTATTTCCGCTAAATCCATATACGCCATTCCCAATTCTGCGCGCAAAAGAGGATTATTTGGCTCTAATTTTATCGCTTTCATAAATCCTTCTATTGATAAAGGGGTTGCGCCGCTTGTTATAATTTTAATATCTCGATAAAATTGTCCCTGAATTTCCGCTGTTTTTACATCAAACGGAGCCATTTCTTGAATTTTTTTTATTTGATTAATACCCAAATTAACTATCTCTTTTAATTTCTCAAAAAATTTCTGATCTTTTAAATTTGGAAATTCGGTTAGGGCTTTATCTAAATAAGCCTGAATTAAACCTATTTGATAATATATTTGCTTAGGATTTAAATTTAAAACCTGATTAAAAAGTTCTATTTTTTGATTTGAATAATTTTCTGTTTGTTGTTTTAAATTCAATCCATATTTTATCAACGCCTCCGCTTTATAATTTTGAACAGCAAAATAACCTACTCCAAGCAAACCGCAAAATATTAAAACCAAAATAGAATTTAAAATAACAGAAAATTCTGGAATATTTTTTAAAATTTTATGTCCGAACCTTTGAGTTTTAAAAATTTCCGGTTTTATTTTTTTCCAATTAGCTATTGAAAGACTAAGAAAAAACCAAAAACAAAAATTTAAAACTGTGTTTTCACGATAAAAAAATTGAGAAAGAAAAAGAAAAAATACTGGAAAATAATAAATAATGAATGGCAAACGGCAAATCAAACTTAAAAAAATTCCAATTAAAATTAAATAAATTAATATTCCTAAAATCCCAATACTGCTAATTAATTCTGAAATATAATTTCCGCTTTTTCCAAAACGAATTTGCCAATTTTCATTTTGATTAAATTCTTTTGAATGATATTTAGAAAAATTATAAATAAAAGCGCTCGGACCAACGCCTAAAATTGGACGATGTTGTATAACATTTCCAGTAATTTGCCAACTTATTTTATTATCAAGCCTTATTTCTTTTTGTAAATCTATTTTAATAAATTTATTCAAAGGGAAAAAAAGAGAAACAATAGAAAAAGTAAAAGTTATAATAATTAAATAAATTTTAAACAAATTTTCATTTCTTGCTTCGCTTATTTTAAAAAACAACAATAATCCCGTGGCAATTAATAAAATAATCCAGGCTAATGTAAAATGAATAATTACTAATAAACCTAAACAACCAACAATCAACAACCAACAACCAACAGTGATTAAAAATTTTTCCGTTTTTAAAAAAATATTTGTTATTTGTTGTCTGTTATTTGTTAATTGATTTTGTCCTAAAATTAAAATAATAATTACTGCCAAATAAATACTTAAAGCCTCCCATGATCCGACTGTGTTAAAATTAGATAAATTAATTCCTTGTAAAAAATTAAACTGTGGAATTTGAGATGTCCATTTCGAAAGAAAACCAAAAATTGAAAGACAGCTTATTAAAACAACAAAAAATCCAGAGATTAAAAAAACATTTAATAAACGATTAATGGATAAATTTGTTTTTTTAACATTATTAATGATTATAAAAAACAATATTCCAAAACTTAACATTTCCAAAAGATTTCCCGAAGACCAACCATAGGATCCCCAAATTGAAGAATGAGAATCTATGCCAAGAAAAGCGGCTAAAGTAAAAATTATCATTAAGATCAAAATTGGAATATTTAAAGGATTTTTTAAAAATTCAAACTCTTTTTTTATGATCGCTATTTTAATTAACCAAGCCATTAAAGTTATGGCTATCAAAGACCAAAGTAGATATTGTTTATTAAATTCAAAAATTTCAAATGTAAAAGGAAGAAAAAATAAGGGGATCAAAAAAACCAAAAAATAAATAGGCGCGGAAATAAAAGAATCGCAAATCGTTAACGCTAATTTTGATAATAATTTTTGCGATTGCTGTTTCTCAATAAGTCCCCCTGATAAGGGGGATTTACCCCTCACCTTTTTTCTGAAAAAGGTGAGGGGTAAATCTTTTTTTAAACTCATTTTTCTCCTTATTTCTTCCACCTCTTTTTCTCTTTTTTTTCTCTCACCGCTTAAATCTAATATTTTATTTTCTTTTTTAAACATAAAATAGGCAAAAATTTTCTAAGAGAAAATTTTTATAAATTTCTAATTTCAGGAGTTACGCACTATTAATGTGCATTTGGCTAATATTAGCTAAAAATGAAAAATCACTATTAATGTGCATTTGGCTAATATTAGCTAAAAATGAAAAATTAACAAAAATTCAATTTTCGCTAACTTTAGCCATTTTTTGATTAAACTGCGTAAGTCCTGAATTTCTAATTTCTAATCAATTTTTAATAACTAAACTTTGGCAAATTTTATTAATTTTCACAAATGTGTCATTCCGACCGAAGAGAGTAAGTCTGTGAACGAACGAAGTGGAGGAATCTAATTTTTATTATTTTAAATTAAAAATTTAATTATTGAATAAAATTATACAATAAAATTATTTAAAAATAAAATTTTTACATTTTCTCTATTTCTTCAATACCCAACAAATTTAATCCTTTTTTTAAAACAATTGCCACGGATTGAATAAGAATTAGACGAACGTTTTGCAGTTCTTTAGATTCGGATTTAAGAATTGAATGTTGATGATAAAATTTATTAAAACTAGCGGCTAATCTTAAAAGATATTCAGCTAAAAGCGCCGGATTATAATCTTGAGCCGCTTTTTTTATTACATCAGAAAATTCAAAAATCCGTTTCCCCAATTCCCATTCTCCTTCCTCTTTTAAGCAAGAAAAATTTACAGTACCATGGACTAGTCCGTGGTACTGTTTAATATTATCCTTTTGTATTTTTCTTAAAATACTTTGAATTCTTGCGTAAGTATACTGTAAATATGGGCCAGTCGCTCCTTTAAAAGAAAGAGATTTTCGCGGATCAAAACAAATAGTTTGTTTTGGATTTACTTTTAATAAATGAAATTTTATCGCAGCCAAACTAATTTTCTCAGCTCTTTGATCTAATTCCTCAAAAGAAATAGTTTGATCCCTTTTTTTAATTTCCTCTTGGGCTATTTTTTTCATTTCATCTAATAAATTATCAGAGTCAACCACTTTACCTTCGCGCGATTTCATTTTTCCTTCTGGCAGATTAACCATTTCATGAATTAAATGAACGCATTTTTTCGCCCATTTAAAATTTAACAGTTCTAAAATTTTAAATAAAACTTGAAAATGATAAATTTGTTCAACTCCAGTGAGAGTAATTGATTGATCAAATTTAAATTGATCAAATTTTAATTTAGCTACACCAATGTCTTGAGTAATATAAACGCTTGTTCCGTTTGGTCGCAATAAAACTTTTTTATCTAAACCATATTTAGTTAAATCGATTTCTATTGCATTATCTTTTCTTTGATAACAAATCCCCTTTTTTAAAGCTTTTAAAATAATTTTTCGCCCAATTTTATAGGTTTGACTTTCAAAATACCATTGATCAAATTTTATTCCAATGCGCTGATAAGTTTTTTCAAATCCGTTTAAAACCCATTGATTTATTTTTTCCCATAATTTTATAACTTGTTCATCTCCTTGCTCCCATTTTTTAAGCATTTCAGAGGCTTCTTTGTAAAAATTTGTTTCTGTAATTTTTTCTAATTTTTTTTCTCCTTGTTCTTTTTTTGCCGCTTGTTCAAAAAGCGCATAAAAATTTCCAATAAAATGATCGCTCTTTATTTTTTCGCTTTCTGGCGTTTTATTTTCTCCCCATTTTTGATAAGCCAACATTGCTTTACAAATATGAATGCCAC
>JACQWZ010000029.1 GCA_016209005.1 Candidatus Kuenenbacteria bacterium | reverse complement strand
GTTTGTTTCATAAAATTAAAATTAATAAAATAAAATATTAAAATTACACAATGTAATTAAATTATTATATCTTTAATTTTATGAAATTTCAAAACGAGGGGGTAAAGTTTTATACCAAAGTTAGCAATTAACAATTAACAAAAAAACATTTGACATTCTTAGTTATAATTTTCTAAAAGCTAAACGTCCCGACGTAAAGTCGGGATCCCGAAGCCGACGTTTCAGTCGGCTCTCCGACAAGTCATCGGAGCCAGAGCGTCGGGGCTATCAGCTAAAAGCTAATCTATATAAACTTAATAATCAACGCGACGACTAAAGCGTAAATGGCGATTGCTTCGGTAAAAGCGATGGCTAAAATCATAGCCGCTTGAATTTTTCCCGCGGCTTCTGGATTTCTTCCAATCGCTTCCATCGCTTTTGCGGCCAAAAGTCCAATGCCAATTCCAGGTCCGATTGCTCCAACGCTAATGGCAATTGCCGCGGCAATTGATTTAAGATCTAATCCAGTGGGCTCTATCATAATTTAATTCCTTTTCCACGTTGTAAAATAAAACGCGGATTAAAATAAATAAAATTAAAAAAAATGAGAAATTTTAGATTTTAGATATAATTTATAATTTCAGGACTTACGCAGTTTAATCAAAAAATGGCTAAAGTTAGCGAAAATTGAATTTTTGTTAATTTTTTATTTTTAGCTAATATTAGCCAAATGCACATTAATAGTGCGTAACTCCTGAATTTAAAATTTTTATTGATTCAATGTTCCTCGTGCGCAACGGTTGCCATTTTTAAAAATACGAGAGTGAGCATGGCAAAAACTAAAGCTTGAATAAAACCGACAAATAATTCCAAAGCCATAAAAGGCAAAGGAACAACAAATGGAATTAAAAAAGCCATGACAACCAATAAAACTTCGCCAGCAAAAACATTTCCAAACAACCGAAAAGAAAAAGAAACCAATTTTGCTATTTCAGAAATTAATTCTAAAATTCCAACAAAAAATGTTATTGGATTTTTAAAGTTTATAAATTTTCCAACATATTTTAAAAATCCGCAAGCGACAATTCCAAAAAATTGACAGGCAAACACAGATATTAAAGCTAAAGCGATTGTCATATTTAGATCTGAATGAACTGAACGAAAAAGAGGAACAAAAGTTTCGTTTTCTTTAAATCCAATAGTGCCAATTCCGGGAAATATTCCCAACCAATTTGCCAATAGAACAAAAATAAAAATAGTTGCCACTAAAGGAAAAAATTTTTCCGCTTGTTTTTTATCATTAGTGACGCTTTGAATTAAGTTTAAAATGTTTTCAATTATTATTTCTATCACATTTTGCAAACCCTTTGGGATAAGTTGTATTTTTTTTGAAACTAAAAAAACAATAAGTGCATAGGTAAAAATTTTAAGAAAAATTTTGCAATTTCAGGACTTACGCAGTTTAATCAAAAAATGGCTAAAGTTAGCGAAAATTGAATTTTTGTTAATTTTTCATTTTTAGCTAATATTAGCCAAATGCACATTAATAGTGCGTAACTCCTGAATTTCTAATTTCTAATTTCTAATTTCTAATAAAATTCAAAATCCAAATTTCAAATTAATTTTTGACAACAAGAATTTTTAATAATTTTTTTATTTGAAAATTAAATCATTGAAAATTTAATGAAAATTGAAAATTGAAAATTGTTTTATTGTTTTATTGTTTTTAGTTTAACACAACTTAAAAATTTTACAACCCTTCTTTCTTTTGTTTTATTGTTTTTTTGTTTTATTGTTTTTTTGTCAGATGTCAATTAGATAGTAACTTATAATACCTTGAATTACGAAATGTTAGTTTTTGCGTCATTGCGAGGAGGCTTCCGACGAAGCAATCTAATTATTTTAGCGCAATTAAATAACTAGATTGCTTCGCCTTGAGTACAAGGCTCGCAATGACAAGTGTTTTTTAACGCATTTCGTAATTCAAGATATAATAAGTAATTAAAAATGCAAAATGTAAAAATCAAAATGACAGTTAAAAATGTAAAATATAAAATACTAAAATAAATTGACCTAATTATTTTTTGATTTTTAAATTTTACATTGTCATTTTACATTTTGATTTTTGATTTTTGATTTTTTAGTCTACCAGCTGACGAATAAAATTAAATTTATTTGTTATTTAATTTTGAATTTAACGCTTCTTTTGTTTGCCCACCATTCTAAAATTTCTTTAGCGGGCGGAACCGCGACTAGGGATCCCCAACCGCCTTCTTCTATTAGAATGGTTAAAACAATTTCTGGATTTTCAGCTGGGGCGTAAATAGTAACCCAGGCGTTAGAATTTTTATTGCCAAAATTTTGAGCCGTGCCTGTTTTTCCCGCAATTTTTATTGGCAAATTAGCGAAAAGTTTAGTTTCGCCAGACTCCACCGCCTCCATCATACCCTTTTGAACCAGTTCAATATTTTTTATTTTAATAAAATTTTCTCTTATTATTTTTGGAGAATTTTCTTGAATTAAATATCCTTTTGAATCAACAATTTTATCTACTATTTGAGGCTGATAAATTGTTCCTTTGTTGGCAATCATCTCAGTCCAAAGAGCAACCTGAAGTGGAGTGACTAAAAGATCTCCTTGTCCAATTGACAAATGATAAGTGTCTCCCAAATACCATTGTTCATTTTTATTTTTTTCTTTCCATTCTGACGTTGGAATAAATCCTTTTGTTTCATTGGGCAAGTCTATGCCGGATAAATTGTCTAAATTAAATTTTTTAAAATATTCAACAACTTTTTCTATTCCAAGTCCTTTAAAATCTTTATACCCGCCGCCCAAAGTATAAAAAAATATATCCGAAGATCTGGCAATGGCTTTAATAACATTCATTGGACCAAGTCCGCTTCTTTGCCAACCATGAAAATAATAAGTGATTTTGGGATCATATTGGTGAGGAATTCCAATCACTCCTTTGTCATAAATTATCGTATTTTGATTGATTATATTTTCTTCCAACCCAGCCAAAGCCATAATTAATTTAATTGTGGAGCCGGGAGGATATTTTCCAGAAATAGCTCTGTTTAAAAAAGGTTTATTGGGGTCATCAATTAATTTTTGATAATTTTCTTGAGAAACATTTTGCGTAAAAAAATTATTATCAAAACTTGGAAGACTAACCATAGCTAAAATTTTTCCAGATCGAGGATCTAAAGCGATTGCCACAGCTTTTTCTCCGCCAGCCGCTGGCTTGTCCACCGAAGCTTTAGCGAAGGTGGATGATTTAACTTTTTTTAAAGCATCCAATAAAGATTGGGTAATTTTTTCTTGAAGCTCTAAATCTAAAGATAAAATAAGGCTATTTCCAGTTTGGCTGGGTTTTTGAATAATAATTCTTTCTTCTTTGCCTAAAGAATTAACTTCTATTTGTTTTTTTCCAGAAATTCCTCTAAGCGTTTGTTCATAAAAAAATTCAAGTCCGGTTTTTCCTATGTAGTCAGTCAATAAATATTCAGGGTTTTGTTTTTTTTCTTCCGGATCTATTTTCCCTAAATATCCTAAAATGTGCGATGCTAAGCCAGTTAAATATTGCCGTTTTGTTTGTTCAATTAAATTTATGCCGGCTAATGGATTTATTTTTAAAAGAATAATTTGTTCATAACTAAGATTTTCTTGAATTAAAATTGGTTCAAAAGAATAGGATTTAGAATTGCTAATTAATTTTTTCAAATCATTTGGATCTTGATTGATAATTTTAGCTGTTTGAATAATGAGTTTATCTAATTGTTTTTTTTCTTTAGGCAAATCAGCCGGAGTAAAAAATAAAGAAAAACTTGGAACATTCCGAGCTAATAATTTTCCAAATCGATCGAAAATAACCCCTCGATTAGAAGAGATCGTTTGAATTCTAATTCTATTTTCTTCAGCCATTTTTTGATAAGGAGCGCCTTTGATAAATTGAAGAAAAAATATTCGTCCGCCTAAAATCATTAATCCTAAAAATAAAATTAAAAAAAACCAATTTATTTTTTTAGAATTTAAAATTAGTTTTAATCGTTCTTTAGTTTCTTTTTGAAAAAACGGCGCTTCATTATCTTGCCGTTCTGTTGCTTGTGAATAATTTGTAAGAGTTTTTTTATCAAGAAATTTATTTTCTTTATAAAAAAAAAATGGGTCGCGCATAGAAAAATCAAAATGCAAAATTTACCCTGTTAAATAATTTTTGTTTGACAAAAATTGCTTCGCATTTAACAGGGTGAACAATGCAAAAATAAAAAAATAATTTCTAATTCAGGACTTACGCAGTTTAATCAAAAAATGGCTAAAGTTAGCGAAAATTGAATTTTTTTTCAAACTTAAAAACTGAACTTATTAAAAAATCTAATAAAAAATTGAAAATTTTATCATTGAAAATTTAATGAAAATTAGAAATTAAAAATTGAAAATTTTTTGATTATTTATAATTTTACATTTTAAACTGTCATTTTCCATTTTGATTTTTGCATTTTACATTTTTATCATTCAATACAACAATCAAGCACTTTCTTAACTAATTCGCCGAGTTTTCCCATAAATCCCCTTTTTTCTGTGTCATGTATATTTAGCGCGTTTTCATCTATTTTTTTAATATTTTTCGCATCAATTAATTTCATATTTAATCCCCAAAAAAGAGAATAAAGATCATAGGCTTTATTAAAAAAATCGTAAGCCTCGTCTTTCTTGCCTAATTTATTTTGTTTTGTTCCAACTTCCATCAATCGCATTGAAGCGGCTAAAAGATGTTTGGAAATGCACCAAACTTCGCCTTCTGGATCTTTGACAATTTTTTTTAAAAGTTCCCCGCGCATCGCTCTGACTTCTTGTAATAAATTAAAATATTTTGGCTGATTGGTTTTTTGAGCCGTAAAAAAGAAATGTTCCTCAATGCTTACTAAATTCATAATAGCGATTGACAAATCTTGATCAGACGACAAATCCATTTTGTCCAACTTTTTTATTTTATCTATTTTTTGAATAAATTCATCTATATTTTTAATTGAATTTTCTTTTTCCATAATTATTTTGTTAAATAATAAAAAATAATACTTAAAATAATTAATAATAAAATCGGCATCACAACTTTTTGAAAAGGAAAATAACTGCGCCCATTATTTTTTTCTTTTAAATAAGAATACAAATTGATGCTAAACCAAAGGGTAAAACTGCCAACGATTATTCCTAATAATAATTTATCTAAATAAAAATGACAAAAACACAAAATTTTATTTTTTGGATTTCCTAAAATGCCAGTGAAAAAAAGCGGAACAATAATTAATAAATAATACACTAAAGTTATTATCGCAATTTTTGCTTTAAATTTAATATTTTTTTTATCAAACCATTTTTCCGTCCAAATAATTAAAGAGATTATTAATCCGCCAATCCAAAGACCGGTGATGGTGTCGTCAATTCCCAGCCATCTTGAAAGTCCAACTCCAGCCCCAACCGCAATAACGCAAACTGGACAAACAGCCAAGGCTTGTTTGGCAAACAATAAACTAATGGCCACAATTAAAAAAGCGCAAACCTTATTTATTAGCTTGTAGATTAGCATAAAATAGGCAAAATTTGTCAGACAAATTTTAAATTTTAAGTTTTAAATCAATTTTAAATTTCTAAATACTGTGAATTACAAAATACAAAATAACCCATGTTTGTCATTGCGAGCGCATCCGAAGCAATCTATATTTCTAGCTTAATTATAAGATTGCTTCGTCCTCCGACGTAACGTCGGAGTCCTCGCAATGACGCAAAAATCGCATTTCGTAATTTAAAGTAAATAATAAATAATAAATAATAAATTAATTTAAAAATTTAAACATTTAGGATTTCATTTAAAATTTAAAATTTAAAATTTAAAATTATATTTTATTGAAAACCCTCTAAACTTCCTTGACAACGGGAACTTAAATTGATTAGTTTTTTATTAATAAATTGAATGAGAATTTTCTCCACCTCTTCTGAATTTTTTGTTTCCATAAGTTTCATTCGAATTGTTTTTGCTTCGGGAAAACCATTGAGATAAGCTTTAAAATATTTTTTTAAAACAACAAAATTTTTTGTTTTCTTAAAATATTTATTAAACAAATGAATATGTTCTTGAAGGGCTATTATTTTTTCTTTGGGTAAAATATTTTTTTTAGGATTAAATATCCAAGGATTGCCAATGGTCGCTCGGCCAATCATTATTCCATCGGCGCCTGTTTCTTTGGCTTTAATTTTAGCTTCTTCAAGGCTTGTTATGTCGCCATTGCCAATAATGAAAGTTCCACTTCCTTTGGCAATTTTTACCGCTTCTTTAATTGTCTCCCAATGAGCTGGGAGAGAAAATAATTCTTTTTTGGTTCTGGCATGAATAGCGATTGCCATTGGCTCTTCAGCTAAAAGCTCTGGCAACCAACGTGTCAAAATATTTTCATTATAACCAATTCTAGTTTTTATTGAGACTGGCAATTGACCAGCACCTTTTTTTGTCGCTCGAATAATTTCTCGCGCTAATTTAAAATTTTTCATTAAACTCGCCCCAGCCCCTTGTTTTTCTATTTGTTTATCTGGACAGCCCATATTAATGTCAATTCCATCAAATCCAAGAGCTTTAATTATTTTCGCGGCTTCAAAAAAATTATCTGGTTTTGAACCAAAAATTTGAGCGACAATTGGTTTTTCATTTTTTTCAAATTTTAAATAAGATAATAATTTTTCTTTGCCCGAAGAACAAAGTCCGTCCGCGGAAACAAATTCAGTATAAAAAACATCTGGTCGGCCATATTTAACAAACATTTGTCGAAAAGCAATATCAGTTATATCGTGCATTGGCGCTAAAATAAAAAAAGGTTTTTTAAATTTTCGCCAAAATCCTTGAAACATATAATAGACAAAAATTTAAGAAAATTTTTGTAATTTTTAATTTCTAATTTCTAATTTTTAAATAATTTCTAATGACAAAAATTTTAAATAAATTATTAAATCTTAAATCTATTTTTACAAACTATAAATAGGCAAGATTTGGCTTATCTTCATTAAAACGACTACACGCGAGCAAGTGCTTGGAATTTGGAATTTAGAATTTAGTTTAGAGTTTAGAATTTAGAATTTATTAAATAGCATACTCTTTTTTTAAAAAAAATGCAAATTTTTTTTATACTCAAAAGTATCAACATTTCTCACGATTGTATAACCCACCTTTAACACATGCCTTTTTTCTTGGCTAATTTAAATATAAAAAAAACAGCCACTACACTACAATAGCTGTTTTGATGCTAATCTTAGTTAAAATTTGAGTTATTTTTTTCTTTTTTACCTTAATTATTCT
>JACQWZ010000103.1 GCA_016209005.1 Candidatus Kuenenbacteria bacterium | reverse complement strand
TTTGTCCCCTTTGATAGCAGCTAAAGCCACTTGGGCTTTTTCAAGAGGAGTAAATGTTCTTGGTTGTTTCATAGATTTCTATCATACCATTTGTATCTCATTTTGCAAAAATAACTGTCTAGATTTATGGGACCATTATACATACAACGGATATTTTTCTGTTAATTCTTTAACTTTATTTTTAACATTTTTTTTAATATTTTTATCCTCAACATTTTTAATAACACTCACAATCATTTCGCCAATTAATTTCATTTCTTCTTCTTTCATTCCGCGAGTTGTTAAAGCTGGAGTGCCAAGTCTAATACCACTTGGTTCAAAAGCTGTGCCTGTATCAAAAGGAATAGTATTTCTGTTAGTATAAATTTCTAATTCAGCTAACGCTTCTGAGCCTTGTCGACCAGTAATTTTAAGAGGTCGACAATCAATTAATATTAAATGATTATCAGTACCTCCAGAAACAAGTCGCAATCCTTCATCTAATAAAACTTTGGCTAGCGCCTTGGCATTGAGCGCTATTTGATGGGCATATTTTTTAAACTCCGGATTCAAAGCTTCTTTAAAACAAACTGCCTTAGCGGCAATAATATGTTCCATTGGTCCACCTTGAGTGCCGGGAAAAATTGCTTTATCAATTGCTTTGGCATGCTGTTCTTTAGAAAGAATAATAGCGCTTCTTGGACCACGCAAGGTTTTATGAGTAGTGGTCATCACAAAATCAGCATAAGGAAATGGCTCTGGATGATCGCCTGAAATACAAAGACCAACAAAATGAGAAATATCAGCCAAAAGCAAAATTCCAACTTCATCGCAAATTTCTCTAAATGCTTTAAAATCAAAAATTCGAGGATAAGCCGTGGCGCCAATCACAATCATTTTTGGTTTTTCTCTTAAAGCTATTTCGCGCACTTCATTCATGTCAATTAGTTCGGTTTCTTTATTAACGCCATATTGAACAAAATTATAAAGTTGACCAGAAAAATTTACCGGATGCCCATGAGTTAAATGTCCGCCTTGATCAAGTTTTAATCCCATAATCTTATCGCCAAATTTAAGCATAGCAAGATAAATCGCCATGTTAGCGCCAGAACCAGCATTGGGTTGGACATTAGCGTGTTCAGCATTAAAAAGTTTTTTTGCCCGTTTAATGGCTAAATTTTCAACCTTGTCTATAAATTCACAGCCAGTGTAATAACGTTTACCCGGATAACCCTCGGCATATTTATTAGAAAGTGGAGTACCCATAGCCATAAGTACGGCTTCTGAGGCATGGTTTTCTGATGGAATCATTACAAGACCATTCTTTTGTCTTTGAAGTTCTCCCTCAATTGCTTCAGCAACTTCAGGATCAAATTGTTTTAAAATAGACATAAAAAAAGTAACCAGTAACCCGTAACGAATAACCAGTAATAAAAAATAAAACACGAAAACAAAAAACACAAATTCAGGACTTACGCACTATTAATGTGCATTTGGCTAATATTAGCCAAAAATAAAAAATTAACAAAAATTCAATTTTCGCTAACTTTAGCCATTTTTTGATTAAACTGCGTAAGTCCTGAAATTAGAAAAATTTAAAATTGTTTTAATTTTGCATTTTGCATTCTACATTCCTCTGGTGGGCAATAAAGGATTTGAACCTTTGACCTTCTCGATGTCACCGAGACGCTCTAACCAACTGAGCTAATTGCCCTAAATCAGTAGTTACGCACTATTAATGTGCATTTGGCTAATATTAGCTAAAAATGAAAAATTAACAAAAATTCAATTTTCGCTAACTTTAGCCATTTTTTGATTAAACTGCGTAAGTCCTGTAAATAAGAATTAAGAATTCTAAATTCTGAATTCTGAATTCTGAATTCTGAATTCTGAATTCATAATTCATAGCTCCTCCATCTCTCCCCAATTATCGCCAATTTTGATTTTTACTTCGATGGGAACTTTAAATTTTTTTGCTTCGGGCGATTCTTCCATTTCTTGTTTAATCAATTCAACGACTTTTTTAATAAAATCATTTTTCACTTCAAAAACTAATTCATCATGCACCTGCAATAACATTTTAAATTGTTGATTGTTAATTGTTGATTGTTGATTGATTCTAATCATCGCTATTTTTATTAAATCAGCCGCTGTGCCTTGAATTGGCATATTAACTGCCATTCGTTCGGCCGCGCTTTGAGCTTGAAATATTTTTGAATTTATTTCTGGCAAATATCGACGACGACCAAATAAGGTTTCCACGTATTCTTTTTGTTTTGCTGTTTTTTTAATTTCTTCCAAATAATTTTTAATGTCTTTGTGAACTTCAAAATATTTTTCAATAAATTTTTTTGCTTTGTCTGGAGAAATACTTGTTCTTTGAGACAAACCATAAACTCCCATTCCATAAATAATTCCAAAATTTATCGCTTTGGCTTGCTGTCGCATTTCTGAAGTGACTTGATCTAATTTACATTCATTAATTTCAGCCGCTGTCCAAATATGAATATCCTCTCCATTTTTAAAAGCCTGAATCATTTTTTCATCATTTGCTAAAGAAGCAATGACTCGCAATTCAATTTGAGAATAATCAACGGCAACTAATTTATATCCTTTTTCAGCGACAAAAGCTGTCCTGATCTCTTTACTAAATTTTCCTTTAGCTGGAATGTTTTGCAAATTCGGATTAGAAGAAGACAAACGACCAGTCGCTGTAATTGTTTGATTAAAACTCGTGTGAACTCTTCCAGTTTTTAAATTAACTAATTTAGGCAAAGCATCGAGATAAGTTGATATTAATTTAGATAATTCTCGATATTTTAAAATCAAATCAATAATTAAATGTCGACCTCGAAGTTTTTCTAATTCTAAAGCGGCAGTTGAAAATCCAGTTTTTATTTTTTTAACGTTTTGGAAAGAAATTTTTAATTTTTCAAATAAAATTTCTTTAAGTTGCTTTGGCGAGTCAATATTAAACTCACAACCAGCTAATTTATAAGTTTGACATTTAACATTTGACATTTGACATTTGACATTTTCTGATAATTTTTTTAAAAAGTCTACATCTACCTTCACTCCATTTCTTTCTATCTGGGCTAGGACATAAATAAGTGGCATTTCTATTTTCTCAAATAAATTCCAAAGATTTTTTTCCTTCAATTGCGATGCCAATTTATTAACCAATTGAAAAGTATAATCCGCGTCCTCGCAAGAATATTCGGCCATTTTTTGATCCGAAATTGATTCCATTATTTGTTCTAATTTTTTTTCGTCAATCTTTTTTGGAATTTTAAAACCGACTAATTTTTCAAAAGAAATCATTTGATGACCTAATTCAGTAAAAACAACGGAATCTAAATTATGAGCCCGGCTCCCAGAATTTAATAAATAGGAAGCGATCATTGTGTCAAAATTTATTCCTTTTAAATTAATTCCCTGCTCTTTTAAAATCGCCAAATCAAATTTAATATTGTGTCCATATTTTTTTATCTCCGGATTTTCTAAAATATATCGCATAACGCGTAGCGCGTAGCGCGTAACGTCCGATTGTTTCTCGTGTTGAAATAAATTTATGGCATTATTTTCGCTATACGTTATACGTTCCACGTTATGCATTGGAATATAGTACGCTTTTCCTTTTTCCCAACAAAAACTTATGCCTAATAATTTCGCCTTAAACGGATTCAAATTTGTTGTCTCTGTGTCTAGAGCAAACGTCTTTTGTTTTTTTAATTCTTCTAAAAAAATCTCAAATTTTTCCTCTGTGTCAATTAATTTATAATCATCAATCTTACGAGGTTCGACCTCGTAAGATTGATGATTATTGTTGATTGTTAATTGTTGATTGTTAATTAAATTCAAAAGCGATTTGAATTCTAATTCCTGAAATAATTTTATAATTTTTTCTTGATCAAAAGTTTTTAACTCGCATTTTTCTAATTTAATTTGAACTGGCGCGTCTTTTAAAATCGTAACTAATTTTTTACTCAAAAACGCTTCATCTTTATGTTCTAAAAGTATTTTTTTTATTTTATCTTTAATTTGATCATTTGTCGCTGATGGAGCTATCTCATAAATTTTTTCCAAATTGCCAAATTTTTTTAATAAATCAATGGCTGTTTTTTCACCAATCCCTTTTACGCCAAGAATATTATCAGAAGGATCGCCTCGCAAAGCTTTAAAATCAATCATTTGTTCCGGTAAAAGACCATAACGTTCTTGAACAGCTTTTGCGTCATAAATTATTGTTTCGGTAATTCCTTTTTTTAAAGTGTAAACCTTAGTATTTTCATTAACCAATTGCAAAGTGTCTAAATCGCCAGTAACAATAATTGTTTCTATCCCGATTGTTAAATTGGCAATTGTTAATTGATGACTGATCGTTCCAATTAAATCATCCGCTTCGTACCCGTCTTTTTCACAACTGGGAATATTAAAAGCTTCTAATAATTCTTTCACTTGAGGTATTTGATTATAAAATTCATCAGGCTGTTTTGCTCGTTGAGCTTTATATTTTTCAAAAATTTTATGCCTAAAAGTAAGAGCTTTTTTATCAAAAGTCACAACAAAATGAGTCGGCTTTAATTCTTTTAAAACTTTTAAAAAAATCATAGCAAACCCATAGACAACATTAACAAGTTCTCCTTTTTTTGTATATAATGGAGGCAATGCGTGCCAAGCTCGATGAAGCAAAGCGTTTCCGTCAATGATAATAAATTTCATAAGTTAGCTTTTTACCCCTCACCTTTTTTGAAAATAGTTTTTTAAAAAAGGTGAGGGGTTTAGCTTGTAGCTTGTAGAAAATAATGAAAGTTATTTGGTTGCGCCGTTAATTAGTTGCACATTCCACGTTACGCGTTCCACGTTATGCGTTATGCGTCGTTACGCGTTCCACGTTATGCGTTATGCGTCGTTATGCGTTATACGTTTGTGTTTTTCCATTGTATCAAAAAAAGAGTTTTATTGCAAACTCTTTTTTTAAATTACTTTTTTTATTTCATTATTTTTTTCGCAATTTCTGGAATTTTCTTTGTGAAAAAATTTTTTACTTTTATCCAACTAACATCAAAATATATTTGCGGCGCTGGATCGCTTTCCGCGTCTTCAAAATAAACTAGAGCTTTTAAAATATGATGATAATCATGGGCAACTGATGGATATTGAACTTTGAGTCGTTTAATGATATTTTCCAATGGTTCAATGTTGTTCGCGCACCAATAAAGATCAAAAAAATCTCTTTTACGTCCACGTTGAGAAATGGCCACAATTTTCATAACGGCAATATCAATTTTATCAAGAACACGAATTGAACCGTGCATTAAATATTTCTGCTTTGGAACAAAAAATGGATAAGCGATAAAACTCACTTTAGCTCCTAATAATTCGCCATAAATCGTATTCTTTTTATTTATGGTTAACTTCCAATTTTCTCCTTCAATAAATTTTTCTAAAATATCTTCATTTTCAATTTTTTTCTCCTCAGAAAAAAAATCTAAATCAATTGAACGATGATGGCCAGCCTGTAAAGCTAACGCAGTACCACCAGCTAAATACCAAAATGAATTTTCCAACCATTTTTGTTGAGACAAAAAATCAAGCGCTTTTTTTGTTTTACGCGGTAAAATATCATAATGCCAAATTATTTTTGCGTCATTAATGTCCATAATAATTTTGTTTCCGGCCTTAAACACCTTGATTTAGTAATAACTTTTCTTAGTAATTTTTGTTTATAAAAATCCAAAACCCACCTCGCTTCTTTGTCATTCCCAAAATCAGCCACTCGTTCAATGATATATTGAGCGTTTTTTTTAACATCTATTGTTTTAGGATCAGTGTCCCAAAATAAGGCTTGTCTAAATTTCATATTAATTAGCTTTTGGCTTTTAGAAAAAATTTAAAATAAAATAAAATAAAATAATTTTCAATTATCAATTTTCAATTATCAATCAAGTATCAATTTCTCAATTTTCAATTTTTCTTTCTGGAAGATTTGTTGATTTTTGAAAAAATTAGCAATAACTCATGAGCTTCTTTCCATAATATCAGGACTTACGCAGTTTAATCAAAAAATGGCTAAAGTTAGCGAAAATTGAATTTTTGTTAATTTTTCATTTTTAGCTAATATTAGCCAAATGCACATTAATAGTGCGTAACTCCTGAATATTCTAATTTTTTCTTTTTCTTCTGAATCGCTTCTTGCTAAAAGCCTTAACCAAAATTGTGTTTCTTTTATCTCTTTTTTACAAATTCCTATTTTATGGACAAAATCTTTTTTACTTTCTCCCTCGGTAGCCTCGCAATAATTAGCGCCAACTGATCCTGCTGATCCCACTAACTGATTAATTATTCTTTGATTAACTGCATTAATTTTTATTATTTTTACAAAATCAATAACTTCTTCGGCAAATTTTGCCGTTCTTTCTTCTAAATCAAATTTGTTGTTTGATAATTGAATCATTGAAAATTGATTGAAAATTGGTACTTGAAAATTGAAAATTAAATCATGTTTTTATTTATTATCCACCTTCGGCGGATTATACTCGTTACTGGTTACTTTTTATTCTTCCTCTTCTTCATCTTTTTCTTCTTCTGAAAATTCTTCCGCTTCTTCTTTTGTAATCATTTTATCTACTTCCTTATCCTCTATCCCAGCCAACGCTTTAAGTCTGCCTTTAAAATCTTTATTAAATTCTGTTATTAATTTTGGTTCTTTTAAAAAATATTTGGTTAATCCCTCTATTATATCTTTTGGGAAAATAGGCAAAAAGACAAGCAGGTCATTCTTGTCCTCTTCTGAAATATTCGCTTGAATAACGATTTGTTTTAAATTTTCCAGCGCTTGTGACATTTTTCTCCTTTTTAAAAATTTTTATAAACAAAAAATTAAACTTTTTAATAAAAGTTTAATTTTGTACATTAAAATTTAAGGTTATACTCTTTTTCTGCAACCTTTTTAAGATTCTCAAAACTTTGTTTGAAAATTTTATTAAGTTTTCTTTGTTGATCTTCTGGTAATTTTTTATATAAATCAAGTGCTTTATTTAAAAATTGTGTTTCTTTTGTTATTTGTCCTTCTTCTCCTTTTTGTTCTGGATTAAACCCTGATTCTAGTGTCATAATATTTATAGTTAATTTATTAAATAAAAAATTATTGTTTTATTGTTTTAATTCCTCAATAATCACTTTTTTATCTTTTTCAAAAAAACTAATAATAAACGGCTCGAAAAAATTATTTCTTCCCAAAAGATTAAATGAAACATTAAATTCATAGGAAAATACAATGTTGCATTTAAAAAAGTTTTTATCGTCAACGCTTAAATTAAGCTTATGAATATACCCTAAAATCCTGCCACCGATTCCTTCTAAATATATTAATTTCCCCTTTTCTATTTTTAAACCCAAAAGCTTGGCTACTTCAGGTCTAAACACTGAAAAAGAGGCTCCTGAATCAATTAATGCTTTAAATTTTCTTATTCGCTTTGGTCCTTGAAGACTAATGTCTATTACTGGAAACCATTGATTATTTTTATTAAGATAACTGAATTTTTTCTCTTCCATAATTTATAATCTTTTAAAAATAAGGATAAAAGGACCTTCATCTTTTCGAGGAACTAAAAAATATACTGGTTCTTTTTTTAAGACCATTTTCTTTGTCTTTTTTTCTAATTCTTCTAGAGTTTCCGCTGAAGTCACAACTTTTTCATTAATAAAAGAAACCCATTGACCAGCATATTGATCAAGTTTATTAATAGATTTTGTTTTTGTATTATTAAAAATTTTTGACATATATCTTGAACTGATAAAAATTGTTTTATTGTTTTATTGTTTTATTGTTTTATTGTTTTATTGTTTTATTGTTTTATTGTTTTCATTATATCTATTTTTTAAATTTTGTCAAATTTTTTAAGGTGTTGATAAGCTAAGTCGGTGACTATGCGACCGCGGGGGGTGCGGGAGAGAAAGCCTAGTTGCATTAAAAATGGTTCGTAGACATCTTCAACTGTCGCCATTTCTTCAGAAATCGCGGAAGCGATTGTGTTTAATCCAACTGGTCCGCCTTTAAATTTTTCAATAATCACTTTTAAAATTTGACGATCAATTTGATCTAATCCTAAATGATCAACCTCTAACATCGCCAGCGCTTCTTGGGCTAAATTTTGTTTAATAATTTTTTCATTTTTAACTTGAGTATAATCCCGAACTCTTTTTAAAAGTCGATTGGCGATCCGAGGGGTTTTTCTGGCTCTTTTGGCTATTTCTTGACAAGCTTGTTTTTCAATTTCAATTGATAAAATTTTCGCGGCCCGTTCAATAATTTTTTCAATTTCAGAATCCTCGTAAAAATTTAATCTGTAAATCGCTCCGAAACGATCTCTTAACGGAGAAGAAAGAAGACTCATTTTAGTTGTCGCGCCAATAATTGTAAAACGCGGCAAATCTAATCTTAATGTTCGAGCCGAAGGACCCTTGCCAACAACAATATCCAAAACATATTCTTCCATCGCCGGATAAAGAATTTCTTCAATCACTTTATTTAAACGATGAATTTCATCAATAAAAAGAATATCGCCATCTTGAAGATTTGTTAAAATAGCGGCTAAATCTCCAGTTCGTTCAAGAGCCGGCCCGGAAGTAACTCTAATGTTGCCATTTGTTTCATTGGCAATAATGTGAGCTAAAGTTGTTTTTCCCAAACCAGGAGGACCATACAAAAGAATATGCTCAATTGGTTCGGCTCTTTTTTTCGCCGCTTCAATAAAAATATTTAAATTTTGTTTTATTTTTTCTTGGCCAACATATTCGCTTAATTTTTTAGGCCGCAAAGTTAAATCTAAATTTTTATCCTCCGGCTTTTCTTTTGAAGCAATGATGCGATCAGACATAAAAAATTAAAATCATAACGCGTAACGTGGAACGCGTAACGTTAATTCTTAATTAAACTCCACAGCATTTTGCCAATTCTGTCAGACAATTCAAACGCTGTTTTATATTCTTCTTGTGTAATATAATTTTCTTCACAAGAAAAAAATAATAAATATTTAGATTCCTTTAATGATCCGTATGATATTTCTAAAAAATTCTTGTAAACTTTACAATTCAGGAGTTACGCACTATTAATGTGCATTTGGCTAATATTAGCTAAAAATGAAAAATTAACAAAAATTCAATTTTCGCTAACTTTAGCCATTTTTTGATTAAACTGCGTAAGTCCTGCAATTATCATTTTTTCTCCTTGCATAACCCTCAATATAATTTAATATAATTGACAAACTAGATCTTCTTATTTGAGAAGTTACTCCATATAATTCATCTTTTGGAAATTTTTTGGTTATTTTATAAACCAATTTAACATACTAGTGCATTATTAATTTTAATTCATCATGAAAATTCATATCGTTCCACGTTATGCGTTATGCGTTACGCGTTATGCAAAAAACGTTTCACACGTATCAGTCCCGAGCAAGGGATAATTTCAATTCCCCTTTTTTCTAATTCATCTAAAAACAAATTCATTCCTAAGGAATCGGAAGAATAATGTCCGGCAATGACAACATTGATGTGATATTTTTCCGCTTCTTTTCTGCTTGCTTCGCTCATGTGCATGCCAATCACAGTCCCGACGCCGGCATGAGATAATTTTTCATAAATTTCTTTTGGACCCTCGGTTCCGCCGGTTATTTCTGAAATAGCTATTTTGCCAGCTTTTCTTTCTGAATGACCAACAAAAATTTTAGGACCAGCGTTTTCTTTTGTCGCTTGATTATATTCTGGAATTGTTTTTAATAATTTTATTATTTCTCCCAGAGTTTCAGGTTTTTCTCTATCAATTTTTTTTTGAATAAAATCCATGACTAAATTATCAGCCGGAGTATGAACGCACATAAAACTAAAATTTAAAATTTTAGCCATATCTATCGCTCGAAAATGATTTGCCGGCGCGATTGTTCTTGCTACTTCGGCAATATGAGGATTCATAATTCCTTCGGCAACATTAATTGATACACCAAGTTTATATAACAAATCTTCCTGAAGATGCATTACTTCTGACAAAGAAGCCAGAGCTTTTCCTTCTGGATGATGAGCGATTAATAAATCAATTTTTTTGCCTTTTTCTGTTAAGCGATCGGCTAATAAAATTTCTGGTCCTTCCAAATCAATGCCAACTAAAATTCTTTTAATTTGTTTATCACCACTAATGTCATTTAAAATTCTTGAATCCGCGTAAGGATTAAAAAATTTTTCTTGATCAAATTCTTCTTGTTCTTGTTTTTTTAATTCTTTAAATTTTTCTTTTTCTTTTTTTAATATTTTATCAACTTCTTTCTTTCCTCGAGGATCCGTTTTAATCCCCACTTGAATGGCTAAATTGTAGATTTGTTTTAATGTCATAAAATAAGTTAAAAGTTTAAAATTAAAAGTTCAAAGTCACAGTTTTAAGTTAAAAATTATTTCTTTCCTCTAAGTGATAATATTGTTGAACCTAATATTTTAGAAAATTCTTGGGCTTCTTTTAAGAGTTTTTTTGAATTTATTTTTTCCACCTTTCCGCTATCCCTTAATAATCCCAACCAATATCTTGTTTCATTCGCTGATTTTAACGCATGGTTTATAAAATTAATAAAATCTTTTTTACTAGAACTTGCTTGA
>JACQWZ010000102.1 GCA_016209005.1 Candidatus Kuenenbacteria bacterium | reverse complement strand
TTTGTCCCCTTTGATAGCAGCTAAAGCCACTTGGGCTTTTTCAAGAGGAGTAAATGTTCTTGGTTGTTTCATAGATTTCTATCATACCATTTGTATCTCATTTTGCAAAAATAACTGTCTAGATTTATGGGACCATTATACTCGTTTATATACGAACTTGTTTGAAATTTGACTTAAAATTAAACTTTACACATAATAAATATAAATCATTCATTCAACTTTATGACTCCGCGATTTTTCTAAAAAAATAACTAAATTAGAAAGAAATCCTTTGTATAATTTTAAGACCATATTTATCATAATAGCAGATTTTTAAAATTTATAAAGAAAAGTCCGCGAGAAATTACTGGTTATTGGTTACAAGATTACTTTTTTACATTTTAATTTTTACATTTTTTCCTACAAGCTAAGAAGCTACAAGCTAACAGCTAATTTGTATGTTCATTTTTCTTTACGGAGAAGATACTTTTCGATCAAAAGAAAAATTAAAAGAATTGATAAAAAAATTTCAAAAAGAAATTGATTTTTTTAATTCAAATATTTTAATTTTAGAAGGAGAAAAAATGGATATTAATAAATTAGAACAAGCCATTTCAACTGGCGGTTTTTTAGCCACAAAAAGAATGATCATTATAAAAAATTTATTTAATTCACCAGTTAATGATAAGATTTTAGAAAAAATTTTAAATATATTAAATCAAAAGTTTGAAAATATTTTAATTTTTTGGGAAGGAGGAAAAATTGATCAAAAAATAATCCGCCAGCTGGCGGATAAGAAAAAAATATTTGAGAAATTAAAACAAGAGAAATATTCATCAGAATTTTCTTTGTTAGCTGGAACAAAATTGAAAGATTGGGTAAAAAAAAGGATAGAAAATCAAGGAGCTAAAATTGAAAATCAAGCTTTGGAAAATTTAGTTACGATGATAGGTAGTGATTTATGGCGAATGTCAAATGAAATTGATAAACTTTGCGCTTATAAATTTGAAAAAGTTATCCTTAAGGAAGATGTGGATTTATTGGTTATGCCAAAAATTAATGAAAATATTTTTAATTTAGTAGACGCTATTGGCAATAAAAATAAAACATTAGCTTTGAAATTAATTAATAATCAATTAGAAATAAATAATTCAGCGTATTATTTATTATCTATGATTATTAGGCAGTTTAGAATTTTATTGCAAATTAAAGATTTAATTTTAAAAAATCAACCCATTAGTCAATTAAAACTTCATCCTTTTGTTATTCAAAAAGCGTCTATTCAAGCGAAAAAATATTCTATGGACGCGTTAAAAAATATTTATCAGCAATTATTAGAAATGGACATTCAATTAAAAACTAGCCAAATTAAACCAAAAATTTTATTTAATTTATTTATCGCTAATTTAGAAAATTAAATGGAAAATATTAAATCTCTTTGTAAAAAATATGGAGTTTATCCGCAACGCAAAGCTGGGCAAAATTTTTTGATTGACAAAAATGTTTTAAATAAAATTATCAAATCAGCTGAGTTGGAAAAAGATGATACAATTTTAGAAATTGGCGCGGGATTCGGAGTTCTTACTCAAGAATTAGCCAAACAAGTTAAAAAAGTAATAGCTGTGGAATTAGATAAAAGATTAGCAGAAGCTTTAAAAGAAAAATTTGAAAAAAATAAAAATGTAGAAATTATTCACGAAGATATTTTAAAAATTAACATCGCAAAGTTAATTCGTCAGCTGGCGGAACAAAATAAAAAATATAAAATTGTCGCGAATCTTCCTTATAATATTACTTCCATGATTTTGCGAAAATTTTTAAGTGAAGAAGTTATAAAACCAAACGAAATGATTTTATTAGTTCAAAAAGAAGTGGCCGAACGGATTGTCGCCAAACCAGGGCAAATGAGTTTGCTTTCACTTTCTGTACAATTTTATAGCCAACCAAAAATAATTAGCATTGTTTTTAATAACAGTTTTTGGCCTAGGCCCAAAGTAGATTCGGCAATAATAAAATTAAGTTCTATTAAATCCTGTGAAGCAATAATTAACGATGAAAAATTTTTTAATTTAGTTAGAATTGGATTTTCTAGTCGCAGAAAACAATTAAAAAATAATTTAAAAAAGATTGTAAATAAAACCAGTAAAAAAAGTTTAGAAGAAATTTTTCAAGAATTAAATTTTGATTTTAAAATTCGCGCCCAAGAACTTTCAGTAGAAAATTGGATTGAACTTTATAATACAGTAACCAGTAACGAGTAACCCGTAACGAGTAATAAAAATAATATTGTACATAAAAATGCATAATGCCAGATACATATTGGACTCCATAAGGCCATAGCTTTATGAAAATACAAAGTATCTATAGAGGTATTAAAGGATTTGTAAAATTGTATGAATATGGGTATAAATATACCTATATGATTACAGAAAAAGCCA
>JACQWZ010000022.1 GCA_016209005.1 Candidatus Kuenenbacteria bacterium | reverse complement strand
ATAATTTCTCTTTTTGTTCCGGCGTAAGTTTAATTTTTGTAGACATAAATTTTTGTTAAAAATTAAAATTATTTTATATCTACATTTTAACATAAAAAATTAACATAGAAAAGGGAAATCTAAAACGAAACCAGTATATAACTATGGTGCGTTTATGACGATCGTCAGAAATGTTCTATAATTTAATTTTTGATTTTAACTTTGATATGCAATTACCATTTACAGATAAATTTCTTTTGGATTTATATAATTTAATAGAAAAAATAGATGAAACCGCAGATTCATTTTTTCCTCCACGAACAATGGAAGAAGTTTGTTGTCCAGAATTTTTTAAATTAAAACGAGATTATGAAAGACAAAAAGAAAGACAACGATTCAGTCAACTGATTTATTATTTAAAAAAGAAAGGATATATAAAGATTAAAAATTTAAAACAAAAACAAGGAGCTCTTCTCACTAAAAGGGGAATTGATAGAGTTTTAAAAATAAAATTTAAAACATTTGAAAAAAAGAAGAGATCGGACGGGAAATGGCAGATGATAATTTTTGATATTCCCGAAGAAAAACGAAATTTAAGAAATTTACTTCGACAGAACCTTCAAATTTTAGAATACAAAATATTGCAAAAAAGCATTTGGGTTTCTCCTTACGACGTTTTAAAAGAAACAGAAGAAATTATTCGCAAATATTCGCTTGATTCATATGTTAAATTATTTTTAATTGAAGAAGTTAAAATATAAAATTATAGTACATTTTGGACGATCGTCAGAAATGTTCTATCGTATAGAAAATATTATATCAATTAATTAAAAATAAATTAAAAATAAATTAATTAAAATTGCAAAAGCGTTTTTAAAGTGGTATTATTAAAATAATAAAAATAAAAAATGATAAAAATTTAAGAAAATTTTCTAATTTCTGTGGGTAATTAAGCAATGTTAGAAGTTGGACTTCCGAAATTAAAAATTATTCACCCAGTTAGATAACTTTATATCTAACAAGGTAAATGTATAAACATTATTTAATAGGATAAATATGCAAACATTATTAAAATCAAAAATATCTAATAGGGTAAAAACAATAAAAATTAATTACATTAGCAAATCCGAAGGGCACACTGGATTTGAAGCAAAAATTGTTAATGGGAAAGTTGATTCGGCGAGGATGGATGTCAAAGAAGGCGCGCGATTGATTGAAGGAATTTTAAAAGGAAGAAAAATTGAAGAAGCGCCAATTATTACTTCAAGAATTTGCGGAATTTGTCCGGTTGTTCATAATCTCGTTAGCATAAAAGCTATTGAGAACGTTTTGGATTTAAAAATCCCGGAACAAATTATAAATTTGAGAAAATTGATGCAGTATGGACAAATAATTCAAAGTCATATTTTGCATATTTTTTTTCTGGCTATTTCTGATTATATTGTAGAGACGCGGCAATGCTGCGTCTCTACACAAAAAGACGCTATTAAAATTCGCGATTTTGCTAATAAAATTATTGAAACAATTGGCGGTCGAACAACACATCCTATTACTAGTGTTATTGGTGGATTTATCAAGATTCCAAATAAAGAAAAATTAAAAAAATTATTAAATAAACAATCGGAAATTTTAGAAATTTCTTTGGAACTTTTAAATTTATTTAAAAAAATTAAATTTCCTAAATTTGAAAGAGAAACAGAATTTGTGGGATTGTCCGCCAGAGGCGGATTTCCGTCAAAGAACGGGCATGGCGCTTTTGATGGAAAAAATAAAAAAGAGTATGCAATTTATGATGGAGACATTATTTCCAATATGGGATTAAATATTTCTGTAAAAAAATATATTGCGGAATTTCAGGAATTTCAACGAAATTATGAAATGGTAAATTTAGTAAAGCGTAAAGAAAATTCATTTATGGTTGGCGCGTTGGCTAGATTAAATCTTTCGTCTGACCAACTTAATAAAGAAGCAAAAAATAGTCTTAAAAAAATAAATTTTGTTTTGCCAAATTATAATACTTTTTATAATATTCCAGCTCAAATGATAGAAGTTATTCATTTAATTGAGGAGTCTAAAAAAATATTAGAAAAAGTTTTATCCGCCAGTGGGTTCGCCAGTGGGCGGATAAACTTAAAAAAATGCGGAATAAATTATAAAATTAAAGCTGGGGAAGGAATTGCCGCCATTGAAGCACCTCGGGGAATTTTATTTCATTCGTATAAAATAGATAAAACTGGCCGAATAATAAAAGCCAATATAATTACTCCGACAGCGCAATTTTTATTTAATTTAGAAAAAGATTTAGAAAAATATATTCTTCTTTTAGGAAATTTAAATTCTAAAGAATGCGAACAAAAAATTCAAATGTTAGTTAGAGCCTATGATCTATGTATCAGCTGCGCCGTGCACTAAATTAGCTTGTAAGTTGTAGCTTGTGGCTTGTGCTTGTAGGGAAGAACTAAAAGTTATCCTAAAAAGCTACAACCTATAAGCTATAAGCTATAAGCTATAAGCTAATTCATATGATTGAAATTTATAATCAAACAAAACAAAAAATAAATCAAAAACTGGTTAAAAAAATTACTCAGGAAATTTTTAAAAATGCGATTCATCTGGCGAAATCCGTTTGCCAGTCGATGAAACCTATTTGTCAACTGGATCAAAAAAACGCGGAAATTTCTATTATTTTTGTTGGAGAAAAAAAAATAAAACAAATAAATAAAAAATACAGAAAAATAAATAAAGTAACAGATGTTTTAAGTTTTGGATTGTGGAAAGTAGTCCGCCCGCTGGCGGAACAAAATTATTTTGGAGAAATTTTTATTTGTTATTTAAGAATAATAAAACAAGCTAAAATATTTAAAACAAACGTTTCTCAAGAATTATAAATAATTTTAATTCATAGTATACTGCATTTATTAGGATACGATCATAAAATAAAAAAAGATTGGGAGAAAATGAGGGAGATGGAGAGAAAACTTTTAAGAGATTGAAATTAAAAGATGTTTTTTTTATTTTATAATATCGGAAAGTAAACATTTGTTTATAATTTTCAATTTCCAATTTCCAATTTTCAAAAAAATTCCAATTTTCAAATTTCTAATTTTGAAATAAAAATTAAACTTGAAGATTTAGAGAAAAATTGGCTTGCCGGCATAAAAAAATTGCTTAATAATTTTCAGCAACAAAAATAAGCCTATAATTTAGGCTCATTT
>JACQWZ010000021.1 GCA_016209005.1 Candidatus Kuenenbacteria bacterium | reverse complement strand
ATAATTTCTCTTTTTGTTCCGGCGTAAGTTTAATTTTTGTAGACATAAATTTTTGTTAAAAATTAAAATTATTTTATATCTACATTTTAACATAAAAAATTAACATAGAAAAGGGAAATCTAAAACGAAACCAGTATATAATCAATTAACAATTAACAATTAACAATTAACAAATTAACAATTAACAATTGACATTTAATAAATCTTAAATCTAAAATCTTAAATTTTAAATCATTTTATGATGTTATCTGACATTGACATAAAAAAAGCGATAAAAAGCGGGGAAATAATTATTAAACCTTTTAAAAAAGAACGACTTGGACCGGCTTCTTATGATTTGCTATTGGGAAATAAAATTCGACTTTTTAAATCAACAGAACACGCTTGTATAGATATTAAAAACTATGAAGACACTTTTAGATATACTCATAAATACAAAAATAAAATCATTGAACATTACACTTACACAGATTTAATAACTTCAAAAGATCCTTTTATTTTACATCCAGGAGAATTTGTTCTTTGCGACACGGTGGATTATGTGGAATTTTCTAAAAATTTTGCCGGACAAATTATGGGTCGCTCTTCAATCGGCCGATTGGGAGTGATAGTGCATGCGACAGCTGGTTTTTTTGATCCAGGATTTAAAGGTTTTGGCACATTAGAAATGGCTAATTTAGGAAAAATTTCCGTTAAACTTTATCCCGGAATGAAAATCGCTCAAATGGGATTTTACAAACTTAAAAGTCCATGCGAGATTTCTTATGACGAAAGAAAAGGAAGTAAATATGTAAAAAATAATCAAGCCGCGTCAAGTAGGATTGATCAAGATTTTACTACTTAACGGTTAGAAAATTAAAGTTTTATAAATTTGATCTAGGGATCAATAAAAGTTATAAAATATGAAACAATATTTAAATCTTTTACAAGATATTTTAGATAACGGAATTAATAAAGATGATAGAACTGGAACTGGAACCAAAAGCGTTTTTGGTCGTCAGTTACGATTTAATTTACAAGAAGGTTTTCCTTTAATGACAACTAAAAAAATACATTTAAAATCAATAATTTACGAGTTATTATGGTTTTTAAAAGGTGATACTAACATTAAATATCTTAATGAGCATGATGTAACTATTTGGGATGCATGGGCTGATAAAAACGGAGATCTCGGTCCTATTTATGGACAACAATGGACACATTGGAAAGCAAATAATGGCACAGAAATTAATCAAATTATGGAAGTTGCAGATATGATTAAAAATAATCCAGATTCTAGAAGAATAATTGTTAGCGGATGGAATGTTGGTGATTTACAGCAATTAATTAAAGGGAAAAAAACAGCTCCTCCGCCATGTCATTTATTGTTTCAATTTTATATAGCAAATAATAAGTTATCATGCCAACTTTATCAAAGGAGTGCGGATGTATTTTTAGGTGTTCCTTTTAATATTGCTTCTTATTCTTTATTAACAATGATGATGGCGCAAGTCTGTGATCGAGATCTTGGAGAGTTTATTCATACTTTTGGTGATGTTCATATTTATAATAATCATTTTGAACAAGTAAAAACTCAATTAGGTCGTGCACCACAAAAATTACCAACGATGAAATTAAATCAGAGTGTAAAAAATATTTTTGATTTTCAATATAAAGATTTTACATTAGAAAATTACGATCCATATCCTAATATTAAAGCGCCTATCGCTATATAATATGATTTCAATTATTTGTGTTTTAGGAAAAAATAGAGCCATTGGTTATAAAAATAAATTAATTTGGAATATTCCTGAAGATTTAAAACATTTTAGAAAAATAACTTCCGGACATGTTATAATAATGGGTAGAAAAACTTATGAGTCAATTGGGAAGCCATTACTAAACCGAATAAATATTATAATAACGCGTGATAAAAAATATTTTCAAAAGCAATGTTATGTATGCGATTCATTAGAAAAAGCCCTTAAATTAGCTAAGGAAAAAAGTAAAAACGAAATATTTATTATTGGCGGGGGTGAAATATATCGAGTAGCATTTCAATATGTGGATAAATTATATTTAACATTAGTTGATGATGAGCCTAAAAATGCAGATACTTTTTTTCCTGATTATAACGAATTTAAAAAAGTTATTATTAAAAAAGAAAGTGAATTAAATGGTTTAAAATTTAAATTTGTGGAATTAGAAAGATAAATATGTCCAATAAAAATTATTATTAATTTAATCGCTTGCGACAAAAGTATAATTTTAATTTTTTGCCTTATTATAAATTTTTATTTTTTTAATCAATAATTTCCAATTTCCCACGCTTGTGCCGAGGTTTCGACAGACAGGCAATTTCCAATTTCCAACAAAATGTCTAATGTTAAATAATCAAAATTATTTTAAACATTAAAAATTAAAAATTGTTTAGAAATTAGAAATTAGAAATTGGAAATTTGCAAAATTTATCTTATAAATTTTGCTTATTTTATGCCTCAACCTAATTTAATAAAATTAGAATGTACTGAATGTCATAATATTAATTATCATTCATATAAGAACAAAAAGATTATCAAAGAAAGATTGGAATTAAAAAAATATTGCAAGCAGTGCAAAAAACACACACCACATAAAGAAACGAAATAATCAATTAAATTAGAAATTTTAGATTATTTAAAATTTTTTTATAAAAAATATCCTGAAAAAAATTCGGCGAAGTCAAGGCGGGCGGGTAACCCAAAATCAAAAAATCTTTTTATCTTGTTTTAAATTAGTTTTAGGTTTTTGATTGTATTTTTGGCTTTTTTGTTTTTCGTTTTGGATTACCATTTAGGGTTTGATTTAAAATTTATAATTTAAAATTTATAATTTGCAAAATTTGTCTTACAAATTTTGCCTATTTTATCCTTTACTCAAAAAAACAAATTAAACTCATTCAAGAAAGCGGAACAATATTGGCTTATACTTTAAATAAGGTGACTAAGGCGATAATGGTCGGAATTTCAGCTAAAGAATTAGATGAATTGGCTGAAAAAATAATTAAAGACAAAAAAGCGGAGCCATCTTTTAAAGGATATGGCGGATTTCCAGCCAGCCTTTGTGTTTCTGTAAATGAAAATATAGTTCACGGCATTCCGACAAAAGATAAAATTTTAAAACAAGGCGATATTGTTGGTTTGGATTTGGGCGTAAAATATAATGGTTATTTTACAGATATGGCTATTACTATCGCTGTCGGCAAAACGCATCCGCGTGCAAAACAAATGATTAAAATAACAAAAAAAGCTTTGGATTTAGGAATTAAACAAGCAAAAGTTGGAAACACTATTGGCGATATTGGAAAAGTGATTCAAGATTATGTGGAAAAAAATAAATTTTCTGTGATTCGCCAATTAACCGGGCATGGAGTGGGAGAAAAAATTCATGAAGATCCAAAAATTCCAAATTTTATTCCGTCTCCTTGGGAAAATATAAAATTAAAAGAAGGAATGGTTTTAGCCATTGAACCAATGGTGGCGATGGGCGATTTTAAAATAGAAACTTTGAATGATAATTGGACAGTCGCTATGGCCGACAAAAGCCTCTCGGCCCATTTTGAACATACAATTGTTGTGACAAAAAAAGGTGGGAAAATATTGACTAAATAGCACAAGAACAAAAATTTTAAATTTTAAATCAATTTTAAATTTTTAAATTAAATTTCTTTCTTTCCCGATCCGCCAGCTGGCGGATTTCTTAAGGTTGAACCCAATGGTGTTCGGAATTCTGAAAAATGGCTAATTTATAGGAAATTATTTTATTAAAAAGTAACTTCAATTTTGTCATTCCGACCGAAGCGATTCTTAGAGCGAAGCGGATCCGCCAGTTAGCGGACTTAAACGTGTAATATTATAGTCTATCCCATACAAGGGATTCCTCCACTCGGAAGCCCATTTGACTTCGCTCAGGGCAGGCTCTCGGTCGGAATGACACACATTTTTTACCAAAATTTAGCAATAAAGAAAATTCCGAACACCATTGGGCGAGCCCGCGCAGAGGGCGAGCCAAACTCTTCTTTTCCCAACTGGCGGAGAGGCAGGGATTCGAACCCTGGATACCTTTTACAGTATACTTGCTTTCCAAGCAGGCGCACTAGACCGCTATGCGACCTCTCCCATAAAATTTTTAGCAATTAATAATCAACAATTAACAATAAAACATAAAAATATTAAAATAAAAAACACAAAATTATTTTTGATAAAAGTTAGTTTAATGATATACTGGTTTCGTTTTAGATTTCCCTTTTCTATGTTAATTTTTTATGTTAAAATG
>JACQWZ010000020.1 GCA_016209005.1 Candidatus Kuenenbacteria bacterium | reverse complement strand
ATAATTTCTCTTTTTGTTCCGGCGTAAGTTTAATTTTTGTAGACATAAATTTTTGTTAAAAATTAAAATTATTTTATATCTACATTTTAACATAAAAAATTAACATAGAAAAGGGAAATCTAAAACGAAACCAGTATATACAGAAAAATAAAGTAAATAATTATAAAAATAATATTTTAATTAATAAAAATCAAAAAACTCATTTTATAGAACAATCTGATTTTTTATATAACGATGATTATGTTTTTAATATTGACGCGAATAATTTAGATAGGGAAATTTTGCAAAAAATATATAGCAAAAGATCTATTTGTCTTGATGGTAATGCGGATTGGGGGCTTGGCATAGTTACTGGTGATAATAAAAAACATCTTGTATTAGATAAAAAGTTTGATAATGAAGAAATTATCAGAGGAAAAGATATAGAAAAATTTAAAATAAATAATTCTAATGTTTATCTAAAATTTGAACCGAAAAAGTTTCAGCAAGTTGCGCCTGAACAAAAATACAGGGAAAAGGAAAAAATAGTTTATAGGTTTATTTCTAAAAGATTGGTATTTGCGATTGATAGTAAGCAAAGACTGACTCTAAATAGCGCGAATTTTTTTATTCCAATTTATAAAAAAATTTCCAACAAAGTTATAGTGGCGCTTTTTAATTCTTCATTATATCAATTTTATTTTCAAAAAAAATTTAATTCTATAAAAGTTTTAAGAAGTCATATCGGTAATATGATATTGCCAATTTTTACAGAAAAAGAAAATAATAAAATTATAGATTTTGTGGATAAAATAATAGGTGAAAAAGATTGTTTTGAGGAATTAGATAATTATATTATGGATAAATTTCTTCTTTCATCAGAAGAGAAGAATTATATTATTAATTTTAACAAATAATTTATGGAAATTTTAAAAAGAGATTTAGAAAAATTAATTGAACAATTGCCAATCAATAATAAAGAAAAATTAAAAAATAGCCTCAAAGAGTTGATGTCGGTTTATCCTTTTAACGAATATGAATATATTATTTCAAATTTGCTGGGTATTAACAAAATAACCCTTGAAGATTATTTAAAAATTAGGGAGGAATATTTAGCGAGAAATGAATATCTGCATATTTTTGAAAGGTATGGATCGCCTACGGCGTTTGGAATTACATGAGCGCAATCGCACATTCACGCGATTGCTCCGGAAATGAAAAAACCAACAAAAAAAGAATATCCTAATTTTGACAATGAATATGATTTTTTCTACGATTATAAAAAAATCATATCAGAATAGAAATAAAAGCTTCAAGGGCTGTTGACGCTAAAAGTGATGAGCCTCTTTTTATAAAAGCTCTCGCATGGAATTCCAAAAAACCATTTGATATGAATTTTCAGCAAATAAAACCAAGTCATTGTGATGTTTTTATTTGGGTTGCTGTTTGGCGAGATGTAATTAAATATTGGGTGTTTGCTTCAAAAGAAATAGAAAAAAACAAATATTATTCAAAAGGACAACACAGAGGAAATGTTGGGGAAGGGCAGCTTCATCTGAATTGCGACAATATAAAAAAATTTAAAAAATATGAAGTCAAACCAAAGGAATTATTAGACAAAATTATTTTGGCATATAAACGACAATATTCCGCAAAATTGTAAATGAAAGATTAAAAAAAATTAAACATTTCCATTTCATTATTAATAAATAATTTATGAAAAAAATTATGAAAAAAGTTTGGAAAATAATTCGCATACCAATTTATGTTATCCTCGCTTTATATTTTGGCGTGGTGATTTATAGAATTCCCGCGGCTATTGAACGTTCGGACACAGCGGAAATTGTCGCGGATATTCATAGTCAAAAATTGATGATGAAAGATGTCCTTGGTGAAAATTTACCACCAAAGCCAAACGAAAAATTAAACAATTCCACCTTAGAAGGAATTGACGCAAACAATAATGGCATTCGCGATGATGTGGAATTAGCCATTTTTAAACTCTATCCAGATTCAGCCAGCATCAGATCTGGCGCTTTACAATACGCAAAAGCAATGCAAATGCATTTTAGAAAAGATATCACTAATTCAAAAATTTTTGTGGCAGTGTTGCAAGAAAAAAGTAGAGGAGGGTCATGTTTTTATCAAGCACTGCCATCTGATGATGTTAGATCAGCAAAAACTAATGAAGAAATGTCCAAAGCATTTGCTGTTTTAGATATTCAAAAAGAAAAATTATATAATATAATCATGAATACAAATGAACGAAAAAATAAAGAAGAAGAAAATTATGAAAAATACATGACATCTATGGGAGATATAGGTGGTAATGATTGTGATATTGATCCATTAGTATTATCTAATTGATTTCTTTAAATTACGAAATGTGTCAAAAATATTCGTCATTGCGAGGAGGAGTGAAGCGAAGCGAAACGACGACGAAGCAATCTGGTTGTTAATTACGCTAAAAAAACAAGATTGCTTCGTCGGAAGCCTCCTCGCAATGACGCACAAAAAAAAGAAGCCTCCTCTCAATAACGGCAATGACGTAAAAACCGCATTTTGTAATTCAAAGTAATTTAAAATTTTAGATTTATGAAAATTAATTTTAATTATCAAAAATATTTGATTGGTATATTTTTGTTTTCTTGTTTTTGTGTTTTTTTGTTTCCTCAAAATATATTTGCTCAATGTAGCGATGATGGATATACTGTTATTTATATAAATGGAATTTTTACACCAACAAAAAAATTAGCAGATGCAGATAGAGATTTGTTAAAAGATAAATATGAAAAACAATTTGGTATCAATAAGGCTATAGTTTTTCGCACTGGCTATAACCCATCCCACCTTGCCGGGCTCGGAGATGTCATTGAATCAGCATCGCAAATGTTAAATGCTCCGATTAGCGATTATGATTTTAAAACAATTCTTAATCAAATTCATTCAGAAATAAAAACAAAGAAAGTTATTTTAGTGGGATATTCGCAGGGATCATTTTACGCGAATGAATTATATAATTATTTGATAAATAATGGAGTATCAAAAAAATCAATTTCTATTTTTAATGTCGCGACACCAGCGAGTTATGTTTCTGGAAATGGAGAATATGCTACTTCAAAAAGTGACAAAGCAATCAATCAAATACGTGAAATTGCTAAACAAATTAACGCTCCTCAACCATTGCCTGGAAATATTGATTTTCTATTAAATAAAGAAGAACAAAAAGATCCAAATGGGGGACATTCATTTAGTGGATCATATCTTAAGAAAGTTCCCGCTGACATAATTTCTAGCATTGAAAGCAAACTTAAAAATCTTGTCTCAACAGAAACAATTTTGCCAAAGCAAGGTTGTTTTAATTTACCAGATCAAGATTGGACATTTAAAACGCAAGGAGCGATTTTTTTTATTGTTGATCCAATTAGCAGTGGAACTGTTTATGCGGCAAAAGCTGGATATAATGGCGCTGTGGCAACAGCTAATGTCACTGTGATAGCAGCGCAAAAAATAATTGATCAAACAATAAAACTTGCTGACAATACAATTGAAACAATAGCCTTTTGGTCGGCGGACAAAGAAACAATCAACAATCAACAATTAACAATTAACAATGAAGAAAACACAAAAACAATTAACAATCAACAATCAACAATTAACAATGAGACACAAAAACAAAAAAACATTAAAACACAAGAACAGGAAAACACAAAAACAATTAACAATCAACAATTAACAATTAACAATGAAGAAAAAAAACAGGAAGCTCTAAAAAAGTCTAAAGCCCTAGAGCCTAAAATCCTAAAGCCTAATTTTTTGGCGCCTATTTTAGATCCAATTCCAGTTTTAGCGGCAGAGCCTGAAATTTTAGAATCTAAAACCATAAAACCTAAAACCCTAACGCCTAGCCCTAATGAGCCTCAATATTTTTCAGCTCCAGCTCCTTCATCTCCTCAATCTTTTTCTTCGTATTCATATTCTGCGCCCACCCCTATTGCTCCGGACACTTCGTTGCCTAAAATTTTAATTTCTGAAATATGTCTTGGATTAAAAAATCCAGAAACAAAATTTATTGAATTATACAATCCAAATGATCAAGAAATTATTTTAAATGACGATAATTTTAAATTAAAATTTATTGATTCGGAAAATCAAACAACAATGTCAAGTATTAAATGGACAAAAAATAAAATACCTTCGAAGGGGTATTTTTTGTTTAGTTTAACGCAAACCATTGACGACTTATCAACTGATGCGACATTTTTAGACGCGTCAAAAAGCATTAAAGAAATTATTATTTCAGATGGACAAAATAATATTAAAGATAAATTGACAATCAATGAAAATCTAAAAAATAATCAATCAATAGAAAGAAATAATTTTGAAAATGACGCGGAGAATTTTTCTTTGTCCTTTATTTTAACGCCAACAAATTCATTGAATGAAAAAAAAGTTTATAATTTTCAAGAGCCCGAAACTATTTTAGATAAATTTCCAGACGCGATAACAAATTTAACAACTGCGTTTTTTTCTTTTTCCTCAAATGAATCCGATGTCAATTTTCAATATTCTCTTGACGATCAAAAATGGGAAGACGGAATTTCTCAAAAAGAATATTCTGAATTAAAATTAGGAAATCATATTTTTAAAGTCAGAGCAATCGATCAATCTGGCAACATTGATTCCAGTCCAATTGTTTTTCAATGGCAAATTATCAAAAAGGTTTTGCCTTTATCAATCGCGAAAATTCAAATAGCGAGCGAAAAAAATGACAACGATGAATATATTGAATTATTCAATCCAAATGACGAGACCATTGATTTATCAGATTATTCTATTCAAAAAAAATCCAGTGATTTAATGGTTGAAAAAAATTATTTGGAAATATTCCTAGTCTCGGCTATTATTTAATTGTGAACGATCAAGCCAATGAAATATTTTATTATTTAGCGGATTTAAAATATGATAATTTTTCTTTGCAGAAAAATGACGTAATTTATTTAATTAAAGACAAAAAAGAGACCGTGGACATTTTAGACGATTTTGATATTATTAGCGCGATTGAATTTAATGACAATTTTCAAAATAATTCAAATCCAACAAATTCTAAAAATGAAAAAGGTCCGACTTATTTAAATGGAGAATTGGAAGCAGACACAATTTTATCAGCTGAAAATAATCCATACATTGTTGAAGAAAATTTTACAATTCCAGAAAATAAAATTTTAACAATCAATTCAGGTGTGGTGATTTGGCCAAAAAATAAAGATCTTTTTGGCGACGTTAATTTAACAGCCAAGGGTACTTTAATAATTAATGGAACAAAAGAAAATCCAGTTAAATTTACTTCTTTAAATAAAAATCCTAAATTATTACGGACAAGCGTTATTAATTGAAGCGACAAGTAAAAATTCAGTTTTAGATAATGTTATTTTTGAATACGGAGATATGTTTATGGTTTATATTATTCCAATGGTTTCGGTTCATGGGACTGATGTTAAAATATCAAACGCTGTTTTTAGAAAAGCGGATGACATAGCTTTGTCTTTAATTGATTCAAATTCTTTAATTGAAAATACTTTATTTGAAGATAACAGAATGACGGCTCTTTCTATTCAAGGAGGTCAAACGGAAATAAAAGATTGCCAATTTAAAAATAATTATATCGGCGCGGATATAAGCAATTATAGCAAGATTATTTTTAAAAATAATTTTTTTACTAACAATCAAATTCCTTTATTTATGGACTCAACTAATGAAATAGATTTAAAAGAAGATAATCAAATATTAAACAATAGTGTAAATAAAATTTTATTTTATTCCGAACCTTTTCCAAAAGAAATAATTATTCCTTCGCCAGATTTTGACGACTGGCCTTATTAAGGTTTATTTTTATTTTTTTATCTTTATAATTTTATGAACCAAATAAAAATTAATCCAAATATTTTTAAAAAATATGATATTCGTGGAACATATCCTGAAGAATTAGACGATGAAATAGCTTATTGGATTGGTCAAAATTTTGCGCTTTATACAAAGGCAAAAACAATTATAGTTGGTTATGATTGCCGTATTTCTTCCCCATCTTTGAGAGACGCTGTAATTAAAGGAATAACTGATCAAGGAGCAAATGTGATTGATATAGGACTTTGTAGCACTTCTTGTTTTTATTTTACATTAGGGGAATCAGGATTAGACGCTGGAATTATGGTGACTGCCTCGCATGCTGGCAAAAAATTTAATGGCTTTAAACCAATGCTTAAAGATTCTACGCCATTATCTAAAGAGCAAGTTTTGGATTTTAAAAAAGTTGTTTTAGAAAATCAATCGCCAGCCACAAAAATAAAAGGTAAAATAACAAAACAAGATCCAATAGAAAATTATGTAAACGCTGTCAGAAAATCAATTAAAGAAAAGATTAAACCATTAAAAGTTGTTATGGATCCTGGAAATGGCACGGCTGGTTTGTATATAGAAAAAGTTTTTCTTGGAACCGGAGTATCTATTGTTCCAATATTTTTTGAACCAGATGGAAATTTTCCAAATCATGAAACCGATGCAAAAATTCCAGAAAACAGAAAAAAACTCGCAAAAAAAATTATTTCTGAAAAAGCTGATCTCGGTTTTATGTTTGATGGAGATGCTGACAGGATGGCCGTTCTTGATCGCAATGGCGATCTTATTAACTATAGTTTAGTGGCGGCTATTATTGCTGAATATATGGTTAAAAATTCATCAAAAAAGAAAGTTGTTCATGAGGTGAGAACTTCTAAAATCGTACGCCAATGGGTTGAGCGTATTGGTGGTAGCGTGGAAATTTCTGTTTGTTGGACAATACCTCAAAAATTAAAAATGAAAAAGGATTCAGAAATTATTTTTGGCAGTGAAACTTCCGGGCATTATATTTTTCCAGAAATGCATGATTCAGATGACGGCATTTTAGGCGCCTTGACTTTTTTGCAAGCCATTAGCGTAAAAAAAGAATCTGTTGATGAAATAATAAAAAATTTCAATGACAATTATTTTGTGTTGGGTGAGCAAAATTTTAAAATCAATAATTTAGCTGAGGCTAAAAAAATATTAGAAAAATTAAAAAATAAATATTTAGTTGAAAGAGCGCAAATTTTAGAGATTGATGGTTTAAGCGCGATTTTCCCCGATTGGTGGTTTAATCTTCGCGCTTCCGAAACCTTGCCCTTTATTAGACTTAATTTAGAAGCTGATTCAAAAAAATTATTTGAAGAAAAAAAAGAAGAAGTTATCCATTTCATCGAAAAAGAAATAATTGAAAATTAGTTTGTAGAAAATTAATAATGAATTAGTCAACCACTAATCTATTTGCGCAAATCAACACTAATAAAAAATTGAATTTGTTTGAAAATTAAATCATTGAAAATTTACCCCTTTACCTTTTGCTAATTACCTTGAATTACGAAATGTAAAATAACCCATGTTTATCATTGCGAGTGCATCCGAAGCAATCTATGTTTTAGGCTTAATTATAAGATTGCTTCGTCGGAAGCCTCCTCGCAATGACACAAAAACCACGTTTCGTAATTCAAGGTAATTAAATTTAAGTTTATTTATATATTCAGGACTTACGCAGTTTAATCAAAAAATGGCTAAAGTTAGCGAAAATTGAATTTTTGTTAATTTTTTATTTTTGGCTAATATTAGCCAAATGCACATTAATAGTGCGTAACTCCTGATTTTTGAGAATTTAAACAATCAAAACAATCCCTAGAATTGTTAATAGGATGAGAATAACAACAATTTTCATTAAAATTAGCCCTAAATATCAAATAACAATTATTATTATTACTTGCGCGATTAGTATATTCACTATTAGCCATATTGCCTTGTTGCAATAAAGCTATTCTTGGAACTTTCTGTTTTAATTCAAATAATTGTTCAAAAAATGATTTAGAAAAATTATAATTATATCCATATTGAATTGCTTCCCATTTATCGCTTTGCCAACAATCTATACAATACACAGGAAAAGATACTTTTTGATGATACATTGAAATAATGTTTTTGCCACATAACCCACAAGAAATTTTATAAAGACTTCTTTCATTACTTACAACCATTCTTCTTATCATCCTGCACTCCGGGCAAAAGGTCGGCGGAGGGACATTAATTTTTTCATAAAATTCAAAATCCTCGGGGTCTATTTGAAAATCTTTTTCACAATTTTGGCAGATTTTTGTTTGGCTATTCATAAAAAAACATTTAAGATTTGAGATTTAAGATTTTGTTATCGCTGAAAAACGCGGAAATACGCAGAATAATAAATTCAATTTTTAAATTTAGTTGGCTCCATAGTGGCGTAGCCCTGTGGAGCTATAATGCCTCTTTGGTTTTGCACATGTTAGCTCCACAGCCCTAAGAGGGACTATGGAGCTAACAAAAAAAATCAATGTTTGGAGGCTCAACCTTAAGAAAGGTTGAGCCTCGGAAAAGAAAGAAATTGAAAATTAAATCATTAAAAAGCTAAGAAGCTAAAAAGCTACAAGCTGATTAAATATTCTGTGTCATTGAATACATTGGCATTAAGACGGCTATGGCGATAAAGGCTACACCGGCTCCCAGAAATACAAGTAAAATTGGTTCAATAATTTGAGGCAAATTAGTCATAATTTGATCAATTTCTTCTTCATAAAATATTGCTAAATCTTCTAAAATTGAATCAAGCGTTCCAGTCTTTTCTCCGACATCAATCATTTGAGTAACGATTGGCGGAAAAAGAATAGGGGATTCTTTTAAAATTTTAGTGATTGATTCTCCTTTTTTGACTATTTCAGCCGCCCTAAGCAATTCTTTTTGATAAGCAAGATTATTTAAAACTAAAGCCGAAAGCCTAAATGTCTCAACAATTGGAACGCCAGTCTTTAAAAGAGAACTGAAAGTGCGGGAAAATTTAGCTAAATTAATTTTTCTAATAATTCCGCCGATAATCGGAATTCTTAAAATTATTTTATCTACAAAATATTTAATTTTTGAAATGCGAATTAATCTTATTAATAAAATAAATATTAAAATAAATCCAATAAGAAGTATTATTCCATGTTCACTGCTAAATTTTGAAATTTTTATTAAAATTTGAGTGGCGATTGGCAACTTTGAACCAAATGATTCAAAAATTTGAGTAATTTGAGGAATAATAACAACCATCATAAAAATAATAATCCCAATCATAGCTGTGACCACAATAATTGGATAAATTAAAGCCCCTTTTATTTTAGAAACTAATTCATGATTTTTTTTCATTTGAATTGCCAGTTGTTTTAAGGAATTATCCAATTTTCCGCTTTCTTCGCCAGCCCTAATAATATTAATAAAAACTAAAGAAAAAATTTTAGGAAACATTGCCAAGCTATCGCTAAAAGCAATTCCTTTCTCTATTTTTTGTTTAACTTGTTTAATAATTTCTTTAAAATATCTATTTTTGGTTTGATAGCTTAAACTTTCTAAACTTTCATCCAAAGCAAGGCCGGATTTAATCATCACGCTTAAATTTTGAGTAAAAAAAATCTTTTCGGTCGTTGAAACTCCGAAAAAATTGCTTAAAAAGAAATCTATTTTTTTGATATTTACGCTAAATTTAGCCCATCTATTAGTGGATTGATTTTCTTCCATAAATAAAAAACAATTAACAATTAACAAATTAACAAATTAACAGCCAACAATTAACAATCTATACAAAAACAAAAAAACAAAAAAACAATTAACAATTGACGACAATTGACAATTAACAATGCATAATGCCAGATACATATTGGACTCCATAAGACCTAAAACCTTATGAAAATACAAAGTATCTATAGAGGTATTAAAGGATTTGTAAAATTGTATGAATATGGGTATAAATATACCTATATTATTACAGAAAAAGCCAAATATAAGGCCAAAGTATTGATATTTTGGGAAAAGCATGGTCTTGTGGCTACTTTAGATGCTTTTCCTTATAAAAGGTCGACTCTTTTTCTTTGGAAAAAAGAATTAAAACAAGAAGATGGCAAATTATAGGCGCTGAATGACAAAAAACGCACTCCAATAATAAAACGTAAACGACTTT
>JACQWZ010000092.1 GCA_016209005.1 Candidatus Kuenenbacteria bacterium | reverse complement strand
GGAGTCCAAAATAGGGCGGCATTATACATGCCATTGATTTTTTATTGTTTTTTTTGTACAATATAAATGCTTAAGTAAGCTGGATGATCGCCCTATATACTTTGTATGTAGAGAGGAAAGTCCGAACATCATTTCTCTGATATTCATATCAGAGTCAAAAAAAGTAGCGGATAACATCCGTCGATCGCGAGATTAGAGGTGCGAGCAGAGACGCCTGAACGTGAAAATGTAAAGGTGCCCCAACATACCGTTGGGGTGAGTTCTTCAAGAAATTGAAGAGGTGAAACGTCTAAATCCTTACTGGATGCAAGGGCAAATTTGGTAGCCCGCTTGACTTTAATGGCAACATTAAGGCTAGATAGATGATCATCCACTCCGACATACCGTCGGAGGGACAGAATTCGGCTTATAGGTTTGCTTAAACTTATTTTTTCAGGACTTACGCACTATTAATGTGCATTTGGCTAATATTAGCCAAAAATAAAAAATTAACAAAAATTCAATTTTCGCTAACTTTAGCCATTTTTTAATTAAACTGCGTAAGTCCTATTTTTATGAAAAAAAGTGAACTTTTTTTAACCGCGCTTTTAATCCCAATTGATTTTTTAATGATTCTTTTAGCTGGAACAACGGCTTATTTTTTAAGATTTGAAACCTTTTTTAAAGACATTAGGCTAACAACGTTTATTTGGACATTTAAAGAATATTTGGGATTAATAACAGTCGTCGCTTTTATTTGGATAATTATTTTTGCTTTGGGAAAACTTTATAGCATTCAAGATATTCGAAAAAAAATTTCGGATGAATTTTTAAAAATTTTTGGTGTTGTTTCAGTCGGAATGATTTTTATAATTGTTTATATCTTTTTTTATCGAGAACTTTTTACTTCTCGTTTTATTGTTCTTTCTGTTTGGATATTAAGTATTTTTTATATTTTTATCGGCCGTTTATTAATTCGTCTCTTGCAAAAATGGCTTTATAAATTTGGATATGGAATTCATCGAGTGATAATTATTGGAAAAGGAAGAGAGGCTGAAATTGTTGCCGCTGAATTGTATAAAAAACCAACTTTGGGATATAAAATAGTTGACCGAATAGAAAATTTTGATCAAAATATTGATTTAGAAAATCGATTATTAAAAATAAAAGAATCTTTAAATATAGATGAAATTATTCAGGCCGATCCATCTTTATCTAAAGAAACAAACCAGCAAATAATAGAATTTTGTCAAGAACATCATCTTGTTTTTAAATACACAGCTGATCTTTTTAACGCCCAAACTTCAAATATTGAAATTAATACTATCGCCGGAATTCCAATAATAGAGATTAAAAAAACTCATTTGGACGGTTGGGGAACAATTATAAAAAGAATTTTTGACATTGTTGGAAGTTTTATTCTTATTATTATTTTTTCGCCAATAATGATTTTAACGGCTCTGGCGATTAAAATAGATTCAAAAGGGCCTGTTTTTTTTAAATATAAACGAGTTGGACAAAAAGGAAAGCCTTTTGTTTATTTTAAATTTAGGTCAATGATTGATGGAGCGCATGATTTAAGATACACAAAAGAATGGTTAGAAAAAAATATAAGAAATGACGGTCCAATGATAAAATTTGAAAATGATCCAAGAATTACCAGAGTTGGAAAATTTATTCGCAAATTTAGCATTGACGAATTGGCTGAATTTTTTCTTGTTTTAAGAGGAAGAATGAGCTTAGTTGGTCCACGACCGCATGAAATTAAAGAAGTTGAAAAATATCAAAAACATCACAAAAGACTTTTAGATATTAAACCCGGCATTACTGGCATGGCTCAAGTTAGCGGCCGTTCTGATTTAGATTTTGAAGAAGAGACGCGATTAGACACTTATTATATTGAAAATTGGTCATTGCTTTTAGATTTAAAAATTCTCTTAAAAACACCCTTGGCAGTTTTTAGAGAACGAGAGACGGAATGATAATAGTTAAAAGTTTAAAGTTAAAAATTAAAAGTTAAAGTTAATAGTTTAAAGTTTAATAAAGTTTAAAAATTAGATGCTAACTTTGGTATAAAACTTTACCCCCTCGTTTTGAAATTTCATAAAATTAAAGATATAATAATTTAATTACATTGTGTAATTTTAATATTTTATTTTATTAATTTTAATTTTAT
>JACQWZ010000098.1 GCA_016209005.1 Candidatus Kuenenbacteria bacterium | reverse complement strand
GAAAAACTCAAAATGAGTTCTATTACATAATTTAATTTTAATCAAATTGAATCATAAAATTAAATTATAGAACATTTCTGACGATCGTCACGAACGCACTATAGTTATATCTATTAATATTACATAATTTAATTTTAATCAAATTGAATCATAAAATTAAATTATCAGGACTTACGCACTATTAATGTGCATTTGGCTAATATTAGCCAAAAATAAAAAATTAACAAAAATTCAATTTTCGCTAACTTTAGCCATTTTTTGATTAAACTGCGTAAGTCATGATTATAGAACATTTCTGACGATCGTCATAAACGCACTATCGCTTTTTTTGTTTTAATTTTAATACCATCTTTTGCGACGATCGTCCTAAAATGTGGTATTAAAATAATATTAAAATTAATCAAAAAAATTAATAAAAGATTAAAAAATATACAGTTTTATTTTAAAGTTAGCGCTTAATTTTTTATATTTTTATTTTAGCATGAAAAATTTAAAAGAAAAAGGCCGATCAGTTTTGTTAAATTAATCGACCACCTTGTGTTAAAAAAAATTTGCGGAGAACATTAACATCTGATAATAAAAAACTTATTTCAATAAATTTTTTAAAAAAAGAATGGATGGGTAAGAATAAAATTTTTTTGCCCATCCATTATAGAAGTGATTTATCTATGTCATAATTAACGGGATGTCCCGCGTAATTATAACAACATTAATGACTCCGATCTGCAAAAGATTAAAAATTATCTTCTGCTCGTCTTCACGAGTCACAAAAGATTGAAGGGCAAACCATCCGCTAACTCCTTTAAGTGGTTGGCACGATGGCTTTTTAAGCCCCCCAATGATTCGACTTGCTTTGTCAAGTAATTGTTTGGGCACATTTGCCACAAGCATCACATATTTTGACGCTTGATACGCCCCCTTAATAAGTTAAGTCGAACAAAGCAGTCAATGTAGGGTTTCTTAGATTCATCGGCAAATGATTTGGAGTTTGCCACGATAATGGTGTTGGATTCCATTATTTCGGCAAGAATCCTAAGTCGATTTTCCTTTAAAGATTCCCCACTTTCGGTAACGTCAACGATTGCCGTTACCCCAAATTCAATCTTATTCTCAGTATTACCCCAAGATCGGATAACTTGAATATCTGATCGTCTTTTCTCAGCGAAAAATCGCTGAACTAATTCAACGTATTCTGTAGCAATTTTACAACCCAAAGGTAGGTCTTCCAGTCGTTGAAAATTACTGTCTTGACTTACTACCAAGACAATTTTAACTGGTTTGCCACTACGACCACCAATAGGTAACTTAAGTAAAACTGGTAAATTGTAGTCCCAATTTTTTAACCAGTCTTCACCTACAATAGCGACATCAAAAAACTCATCATTTAAATATTCTGGAATTTCTTGTGGTCGCTGAAAGGCGACACTTTCTATCCACTCAACTCCCCTAACTACTCCTTTTTTTGTCCGCTTTTTTTCTATCACCACGGACAATCCTGCTTTTGCAAAAAGGCCCATAACAACCTCTTGCATAGAGCCATCGGGAACAACAATTTTAATTCTCATAAAAAACACCTCCTTTAAATTTTTTGAAGATCCAAATTTTCAGACTCACTAAGTCTAATTTTAATAGCTTCACCTCCTTTTTAATTTGTTAAAGAATCATCCTTTCCCAGAAATAAAAAATCCCTTCTGGGAAGGGATTGAGCGTGGAGGAGTGTAAAAAAATTAAACACAACTAATCACAATCAATCTCTTCCAAGAAGAGTTGATTGTGGTGATGAATAATTAAAATCAAAATTATATTATTTGTTTTTTACATAAATCTAAAATTTAAAATCTAAAATTTCGTAACTGCTCACTGTTGTCATTGCGAGGACTCCGACGTTACGTCGGAGGACGAAGCAATCTATAATTAAAAGGCGTGTGTGTAATAAATTTTAAATAAAGATTGCTTCGCTTTGAGTACAAAGCTCGCAATGACAGATAGGGTTGTGAGTAATTACAAAATTTCTAATTTTTTAACTTTTTTATCATTAATTTATATCCGCCCATTCCCTTTTTAAGCCATTTGTGAATTCGGGCGATGGTAGTGGAACTCATGCAGGTTTCTTTTTCAATTTTAGTATAAGGCACATTATTATTTAACATTTTGGCAACTCTCCATCTCTGGCCAAATTCAAGAATTTCTTTTTCGGTAAATAAATCGCGAAAAAATTTATGAGCTTCGTTGAGGTTTTTTAATTTTAAAATAACCTTCAAAAGACTGTCGGTGTATGGATTTATCCACTTTTGTTTATTGTTATTTTTAATCATATACTTTACTTTGATAAAGTATAGCAAATGTAATTTTATATGTCAATAGTTTTTCGATAATGTTATCCACTTTATGCGATCGTGACAAATGTTAATGTAATTAATTTATTAAAAAGGTTTATCCACCAGTAGTATAATTCCTAAAAGCTAAAAGCTAAAAGCTAAAAGCTAATTTATCTTTTTACCACAAAAATAATATTATACCCCTTCCACCAATTTGTTTTTTCGCCTTTTTTGGTGTAGTATTTTTTTATTACTTTGAACCCTGTTTGTTGAAATAATTTAGATAATTCTCTTGTTGTAAAAGCGTGATAGTATCGTGAAATTATTTTGTCTTCTAGCCCTGAACCCTTGTGGTTTAGGGTTAATTTCCAAGGAATAAAGAGATCGCCAAAATCTAATTTTTTTTTGGAAAAATTAAAGAACGAAAAAATTGTTGAAAAAAAATTTTTGACGATAAGTAAAAAATATTTTTTTTGATAAAAATTCCAATTGATCATAATTAAAATCCCCTCTTTTTTTAAAATTCTTTTTATATTTTCTAAAACTTTTATTCGCAATTCTTTTGATGGAATATGATTTAAAACAGCAATCCAAAAAATCGCGTCAAATTTTTGATCTTCAAAAGACAAATCTAAGACATCTTCAATTAAAAAAATAGCGTTTGATGATTGATATTTTTCTTTCGCTTTTTCAATTAATTCTGGACAATTATCTATTCCAAAATAATTTATTTTTTTATTATTAAACAATTCAAAAAGCCGACCGTTACCACAGCCTAAATCTAAAACAACATCGTCATCTTTAACATACTGATCAAGTTTTTCAAAATCTTTCCAAAGATATTTTCGTGTATGATTAAATTCTTCAGCAATTTGGGCATAATCTTCCTTTGTTTTTTTTAATAAAAATTTTGCTGTTTGTGAATCCATATAAACTAACTTGTAATTTTTTAAAAAAATAAAATAAGTAAGTCAACTGCGAAATAGTTTAAAGTTTAAAGTGTAAAGTGCAAAGTCACAGTTTTAAGTTCAAAGTTTACCCACTCACTTTTTACTACTAATTAAAAATTATTTTTAATAAATTCAAAAAGTGAGGGGTTTAATTTTGACTATTTTTAACTTTAAACTATTAACTTTAACTTTTAATTTTTAACTTTAAACTTTTAACTTTTTAATTATCAGTTGTTAAATAAAACACTAATTATTTTTTTATGTTAACCACAATAATCAAAACCATCATCAAACTAAAGCCCAAAAATCATCAAGAATTTGCTAAAATAAAAAGAAAAGTTTGTGGCGAATTTAAAATGGCGTCTATTTCTAACTCAGATCTTTTTGAAATCTATCAAAAACTTTTGAAAGAAAAAAAAATTTCTAAACAAATTTGGTTGGAAAATTTATTAAAAAAACACCCAATTAGAACTCTTTCTGGAGTTGCTGTTATTGCTGTTTTAACAAAGCCTTATCCTTGTCCGGGGAAATGTCTTTATTGTCCGACTGAAAAAGAAATTCCAAAAAGTTATTTATCAAACGAACCAGCGGTAATGCGAGCTGTTCTTTGTAAATTTGATCCTTTCAAACAAGTTGAAACACGAATTAAATCATTAGAAGCGACTGGTCATCTTGTTGATAAAATAGAGCTTATTATTATGGGAGGCACTTGGTCATATTTTCCAAAACAATATCAAACTTGGTTTATCAAAAGATGCTTTGAAGCGCTCAATCAAAATACAAATAACAATCAACAATTAACAATTAACAATCATTCCGACGCTTTCCGACGTTCCAGTCGGAATATGAAACTGGTCGGAACTCCGACATATCGTCGGAGACAAAAAACAATTAAAATTTTACAGAAGATGAATGAAAAATCTAAGTGTCGATGTGTTGCTTTAACTTTAGAAACGCGACCGGATTTTATTAATTTGAAAGAAATAAAAAGGATGCGCGCATTAGGTTGCACAAAAGTGGAATTGGGCGTCCAAACCCTTGATGATTCTATTTTACAATTAAATGAACGCGGACACAAGGTAGAGCAAATAATTCGAGCGACAAAATTGCTTAAAAACGCGGGATTTAAAGTTTGTTATCATATAATGCCAAATCTATTTGGCTCGACTTTAAATAAAGATTTAAAAATGTTCAAAGAATTATTTAGCAATCCAGACTTTCAGCCAGATTTATTAAAAATTTATCCTTGCGTTGTAACAAAAAATTCGCAACTTTATCAACTTTGGAAACAAAAAAAATGGAAGCCATATTCCACTCAACAATTAATTAATCTTTTAGTTAAAATCAAATCAATCATTCCGCGATATGTAAGAATTATTAGAGTGATTCGCGATATTCCATCAAATAGTATTGTGGCTGGAAGTAAAGTTTCTAATTTGCGAGAAATTGTTCAGAAAGAAATGGAAAGACAAAATTTAAAATGTAAATGCATTAGATGTAGACAAGTTAAAGAAATGCAAAATGTAAAATGTAAAATGCAAAATTTAGGAATATTTAAAGAAAAATATGAGGCGTCTGAGGGTGTGGAATATTTTTTAAGTTTTGAAGATTTAAAACGAGAAAGTTTATACGCTTTTTTGCGATTAAGAATACCGTCGTTTCAATCAATAATTAACAATCATTCCGACACTTCGGTCGGGACTCCGACATATCGTCGAAGACAATTAATAATTTTAAAAGACTGCGCGATTATTCGCGAAGTTCATACTTATGGACAAATGGTTGCTATTGGGGAAAAAGACAAAAAAGCGATTCAACATTTTGGTTTTGGAAAAAAATTAATAGCTGAAGCGGAAAAGATTGTTCAAAATCTTGGGATAAAAAAAATAGCCGTAATTTCCGGCATCGGCGTTCGAGAATATTATAGAAAATTAGGGTATAGACTAAGAGATGAATATATGGTAAAATCAATAACAACACATAACGCATAACACATAACGCATAACGCAAAAATAACGAGTAATTATAGTATAGTGGTCTTATTCTAAATTTCCCTTTCCATAAAATTCATTTTATTCTGTGTCATTCCGACCGAAGAGAGTGAGTCTGCGAACGAACGAAGTGGAGGAATCCCTTAAACGTGGGCTATCACTATTCTTATTATTTATCCCATACAAGGGATTCCTCCCCCTCGACAAAGCTCGGGGCAGGCTGGAAGTCTCGGTCGGAATGACACAAAAGATGGGTAGGGAATAATACCACTATATATTGATTTTTTATTCTTAATTTTATTAACATAATTATTTTATGAACAGTGAAACAAAAGAAAAAACAAATGGAAAGTCCAAAACAGAAATGGAAAATAAATTGGACGAAGCAATGAAAACTAGAAATTTTAATGAATATTATAAATGGCTTAAAAATAGATTATTTACAGAAAAACAGGACTTACGCACATTAATAAAATAAGGTAAAATATAGATAGTAAACTTAACATAGAAAGGGGGTGAAAGTCTATATCAAGCTTTATAAACAAAGAGCTTTATTGTCACTATTTAATTAGCAATCAGAATAATAATT
>JACQWZ010000019.1 GCA_016209005.1 Candidatus Kuenenbacteria bacterium | reverse complement strand
TTTTAGAATGTTAAATATTATTAACATTTTTTACTTTAATTATATCATTTATTTCGGCAACATTTTTATTTGCAGATACGAGAGGCTTTCGTCTATATTTTAACTTGCATATTGCGACGTCCTTGACATATTTTAATTTTAAAATAGAATTAAGATATTTAGGGGGTGTAATAAAGTAATTTTCTAAAATTTTTATCAATATTGCTATAATCATAGCTAATTTTCATTATATCGGAATTTCAATATATTGAAATTTCTCAAAATCCTAATTTCAAAATCCTAAATCCTAAATAAATTCAAAATTTAAAATCCAAAACAATATAATTAAAAAAAAATAATTTGTTTTGATATTAGATATTTGAATTTTGTATTTGTTTAGAGTTTAGATATTGGGATTTAGGATTTGCAAAAATTTTTATAAAATTTTTACCTATTTTAATATCTTATTTTTTAAATTAAACACAAATTATGATTTCAAAAAAATCTACAACAAAAAAAGAAGACGTGTTAATAAAAGAAGCAACATCTTCTATTTTTGATAATCGAAAATATGTTTACGCTATTGGCAGAAGAAAAAGAGCGACAGCCCAAGTGCGATATTATGAAAATGGAAAAGGGGAAATTATTGTAAATAATCAAGATTTTAAAAAATATTTTCCATTTTTTATTTGGCAAAAAAATATAATAGATCCGTTAGAAAAAACTAATAAAATTAATAAAGTTGATATTTCAGTTTTAGTAAAAGGCGGAGGGAAAAGCGGGCAATCTGAAAGCATAAGACATGGCATCGCTCGCATTTTAGTAAAAGTTGATCCAGAAACTAAATTAATTTTAAAAAAATATGGATTTTTAACTCGCGATTCTCGTGAAAAAGAAAGAAAAAAACCCGGTCTTAAAAAAGCCAGAAAGGCGCCACAATGGGCAAAGAGATAAAATAAGTAAAATTTATCAGATAAATTTTACAAAATCCCAAATCCCAATATCCAATGTCAATCCGCCAGCTGGCGGACAAAATTAAAATAACAAAATGATAAAATATTGAAATTTCGATATAATTAAATTAACTTTTATTTTATTATATTCTTTTAATTATGTATAAATTAAAAGACCAATTTTATACAAAGCCGCAAGTAGCAGAATATTGTTTAAATAAATTTCAAAAAGTAGCAAATAAATTAGGAGTAAATTTAGATGAATATACTTTTATTGAGCCGTCTGCTGGTTGCGGTTCTTTTTATCAATTATTGCCTAAAAATCGTAGAATAGGAATTGATATTGATCCAAAAAAACTTTCTGGAATAAAAAATGAGGGTATAATTAAATCAGATTATCTTGATTGGTATCCAAAAAATACAAATCAAAAATATATTGTAATTGGAAATCCGCCATTTGGGCTAAGAGGAAAACTTGCTCTTTATTTTATTAATAAATCATACTTATATGCTGATATGGTTGCTTTTATTTTGCCGCAACTTTTCAATTCAGACGGCAAAGGCGTTGCTGGCAAACGAGTAATTGGATATAAATTAGCGCATAATGAATCTTTACCGCCTAATTCTTTTATGTATCCTAATGGAGAGGAAATACAAATAAATACTATTTTTCAAGTTTGGACTAAAATTAATATCAATAAAATAAAAATAAAATCACAAAAAACTTGTAATGATTTTATTGATGTTTATTCTTTGTCTGACGGCGGATTGCCAGCGAATACAAGAAATAAAGATATGATAGGAAAATGCGACGTCTACTTGCCATCAACGACTTTTAGTGATATGAGGGCATATAATTCTTTTTATGAATTACCGCACGAGAGAGGTTATGGGATAGTTATTAAAAGAAATAAAAAAGAAATAAAAAATATTCTTTGCAATACTAATTGGGAGAAGGTGGCATTTTTATCTACCAATTCCGCTTTAAATTTAAGAACAAGTTTAATTAAAGATATAATAATAAAAGCGGGTTATTTTGATAAATATTTAATATGAAAATATCAGATATAATTTTTAAAAAGATAGCGGAAATAAAACAGAGAAAACCTTCTCAAAAATTTGATTGGAACGATAGTTTATATGAAGATATACAATTTTTAACAATTGATGAAAGAGGACAACTGGGTGAGGAGATAACAGTTGAAATTTTAAAAGATTTTAAATGCAAAATTAATTATGACTCAAGTATTACAGAAGCGGTAAAAGGTTGGGATTTTATTTCTAATGGATTGAAAATAGAAGTGAAATTTGCCACTATTACAATTGGCACAGGATTATTTCAACACGAAAATTTACATCCACAAAGAGATTTTGATGGCATATTATTTATAGATGTTACTCCAAATGAAATATACCTAACTGCTGTTCGTAAAAAAAATATTTTGTGGAAAGAACTACATCGTAGAGAAAACGGGGTTTATAAATGCGATTTTTCTATAAAACATATAAAAGATAATAAAATACCGAAATTTAAAGAATATAAAACAGGATTAGTTAATTCAGCAAAAGATTTTTTTAATATCTATAAATGGTTAGAGAAAAATTATAAATAAAATAAAATATTGAAATTCCGATATAATAAAATAATCTTTTTAATACTTGATTTTTTAAAAAAAATAAGCAAAATTTTATAAAATTAAATTTTGTTTATTTTAAAATCTAATGGATAATAAAAAAAATAACAAAGAAAATTTTTGGTCAATGTTATCTTTGGCTTGGGAATTAGGGTATCTCATTGCTTTGCCATTGGTAATTTTCGCTTTAACCGGACGTTTTTTAGATAAATATTTTCACACTTCGCCATGGTTGTTTCTTTTTGGAATTTTATTGGCTATTATTATTTCAGTTTGCATAGTTTATAAAAAAACTATAAAAATGATGAAATAGGCAAAATTTATAAGACAAATTTTGCAAATTCAGGACTTACGCAGTTTAATTAAAAAATGGCTAAAGTTAGCGAAAATTGAATTTTTGTTAATTTTTCATTTTTAGCTAATATTAGCCAAATGCACATTAATAGTGCGTAACTCCTGAAATTATAAATTTTAAATTATAAATTTTAAATCAAAACCTAAATAATAATCCAAAACGAAAAACAAAAAAGCCAAAATTACAATCAAAAACCTAAAACCAATCTAAAAAATAATATAATCTGCCAATTGATAGATAAAATTTAGTATTTTTTGATTTTTGATTATCCGCCCGCCTTGACTTCGCCGAATTTTTTTCAGGATATTTTTTATAAAAAAATTTTAAATAACAGGAGTTACGCACTATTAATGTGCATTTGGCTAATATTAGCTAAAAATGAAAAATTTTTTATAAAAAAATTTTAAATAACAGGAGTTACGCACTATTAATGTGCATTTGGCTAATATTAGCTAAAAATGAAAAATTAACAAAAATTCAATTTTCGCTAACTTTAGCCATTTTTTGATTAAACTGCGTAAGTCCTGAATAACCAATTAAAATCTATTAAAAACAATCGTCAAGGCGAAGTCGGGCAGGTATTTTTTTGTTTTGTGTTTTATGTTTTAGCTTTAATGTTATTTATTTAAAATTTATAATTATTTTAAGGATTATTCTAAATTTTAAACAACCTCATAGCATTCTGAGTGGTTGCTTGATCTGCTTTTTTAAAACTTATTTGTTTAATTTCAGCAATTTTTTGAATTATATATTTTACATAAAGAGGCTCATTGCGTTTTCCTCGAAATGGCTTTGGGGTTAAATAAGGACAATCTGTATCTGTTAAAATTTTATCCAAAGGAATTTTTTTAATTACCTCTTTTATTTTTTCATCATCGCCAAATGTGATAATGCCGGTAAAAGAAATTAAAAAATTTAAACGTAAAAATTGTTCAGCTATTTTCCAATCCGCTTCAAAACAATGGATTACTCCGGTTAAACCAGAATAATTTTTTAAAATATCTAACATTTCTTCATATGCTTTTAGCGGCTCTTCTTTATTCCCGCGGCAATGTAAAATTATTGGCAAGTCCAATGCTTTTGCTATGTTTAATTGTTTTACAAAAATTTCTTTTTGCATGTCCTTCAGCTTTTTTAGAGAAAAGGTGAAGGATAAATTTTGAATTTTTATATCCGATATTCTATAATAATCCTTGATAGTCGTTTAAATTAAATTTTTCATTCACCCCATTAGAAAACCATAAATTTTGTTTTGTTAGAAATTTGTTATTTTGTTTTTTTTTTATAGCATGAAGATAAACTTTCATTCTTTCTAACAGGGTAAATATGAATTGGATGCAAACCAACTGTCGCGTATATTTTTTTATCAAAAAATTCGTGAGCAATTTTTATCGCTTTTTTACTTGTTTCTAATTGTGAACCAATATTTATTATTCCTTTTATCCCATTATTAAAACTACGCCCAATTATTTCGGCGTAATCTTTTTCAAAAGCGATAAAATTTAAATGACTATGGATGTCGAACATAGAACAGGAGTTAGCTTGTAGCTTTTTAGCTTCTTAGATTTTTAGGAGAATAATATGGCATTTATAATTTCAGGAGTTATGCACTATTAATGTGCATTTGGCTAATATTGGCTAAAAATAAAAAATTAACAAAAATTCAATTTTCGCTAACTTTAGCCATTTTTTGATTAAACTGCGTAAGTCCTGAATTTAAGGAAATTATTTTTATAAGTATAAATTTCAAGCTCCTTTTCTTTCCTAATAAGCTACAAGCTACTAGCTACAAGCTAAGCAATTCTTCTGGTAAAAATGAAATTAATATTCCGGCTATTTTGATTAAAATTGGAGCAAGAGAAGAATTAATTAAAAATTGTTGAAAATGATTTCCAAATAAATATAAAATTACTCCCAGAATTAAAATTCCTTCAATTAAACTAAAAATTCCGCCAAGCAAACGATTAAATGTTTTTAAAAAAGGAATAATAGCGACAATATTAAAAATTTTATTTATAATAAAAAAAATAAGTCCAACTAAACGACTAACTAAAATAAGAATCAAAATAAAAGAAATAATTTGAGCAATTTTTAAATTACCTAAAAATAATGACAAAGCAAAATTTGATAGAACATCATAATAAAGAATAGCTAAAAAAGTTCCAACAATAAGACCAACTAAGGCTCCAATGGCTTGAATAAATCCAAATCGAAACCCAGCCATTAAAAAACACAACAAAATAATGATGATGAAAATATCAAGCATAAAAAATTATAAATTATTTTTATAATATCATATTCAAAAATTTTAAGCAAAAAATTATACACAGACTTAACTTTTGACTTGCAAATAAAAAAGAGTATTATTGAAAGAGTTAAAAGTTTAAAGTGCAAAGTGCAAAGTTACAGTTTTAAGTTAAAAGTCAATAATTTTAAATTATAAATTTTTAATTTTTACTTTTTAAATAATGTTTGAATTTTTACAATGACATTAAAAATTAAGACATTAAAAAATTATTTATAAAATTAAAATTATAAAATTAAAAATTTTTTACTTTTTACTTTTTACTTTTTAATTTTTATTATTATGCCTGAAATAAAACCACATATTGAAACGTTTGCTAAAATAAAGGTCGTTGGAATAGGAGGATCTGGAGGAGCGGCAATTAATCGGATGATTCAGGCTAAAATTAAAGGTGTGGAATTTATCGCTATTAACACTGATTCTCAAGCACTTCATCACTCTCAAGCGTCTAGTAAATTACATATTGGCAAAATGACCACTCGCGGATTAGGCGCCGGAATGGATGTGGAGATAGGAAGAAAATCCGCTGAAGAAAATCAAAATGAAATTCATGATATTTTAAAAGGAGCGGATATGATCTTTATTACTTGCGGATTGGGTGGCGGCACTGGCACTGGCGCCGCTCCTATTATTACTAAAATAGCCAAAGAAATAGGAGCTTTAACGGTCGCGGTGGTAACTAAACCCTTTGCTTTTGAAGGAGCTCAAAGAAAAAATATTGCTGAAAAAGGATTAGAAGATCTATTAAATAAAATAGACACAATTATCACTATTCCAAATGATCGAATCTTACAAATCGTGGATAAAAAAACTTCTCTTTTGGATTCTTTTGAAATCGTGGATAATATTTTAAGACAAGGAGTTCAAGGAATTTCGGATATTATTACGGTTCCAGGATTAATTAATGTTGACTTTGCCGATGTAAAAGCGATTATGAAAGACGCTGGTTCGGCTTTAATGGGAATTGGCAAAGCTTCTGGCGAGAATAGGGCGGTTAAAGCGGCTCAAGCGGCGATTGATAGTCCGCTTCTTGAAATTTCTATTGAAGGAGCGAGAGGAATTTTATTTATCATTACTGGCGGATCTGATTTAATGATGCACTAAGTCAATGAAGCGGCAAAAGTTATTACTGAATCGGCGGATATTAACGCTAAAATTATTTTTGGGGCGATAATAGACGAATCTCTTAAAGATGAAGTCAAAATTACAGTCATTGCCACCGGATTTAATCAAGAAAAAAATTCTTATGATTCTAAAGTAGATATAAGTCCAACAGCTTTTCATTCAATTTCTAATAAGGTTTTTGATGTGGAGAAAAAAATAAAGGTTAATATTCCTTCTCATATTTCTCCAGCTTCTTTTTCTAATCAAGATTTAGACAATAAAACTTCTAATAAAGATGATGAATTAGAAATCCCAGCTTTTATTAGGAAAAAGATGAAATAAAATCAGTGAAAAAGAAGTCATTGTCACTGATTGTAGAAAAGTTTTGAATTGCAATAAATAATTTTTTAATAAAATTTATGCAAAAAATAATTAGCAAACAACAAGCGTTTAGGAAATGGTTTGTGGATATGGTTTATGATAATATGGACATGGAAGGCGAGGCGGTTTTAAGTAAAAAAGAAATTATGAGCAGAAGTAAATTACAGTTGGATAATTTAATTCAGGAAGGTGTGTATAAACAAATATTTAGAAATTAATATTGATTTAGTAAAAGATTTGCATTTAAAATTAGCGGGAAATATTTTTGATGTAGCGGGAAATTTTAGAAAAACTGATGTGCGATTGGGTAATTATGAACCGCCAAAATATTTTGAAATTGCAGAATTAATGAAAAATTGGGAGGATGATTTCAAAGAAAGGCAGAAATTTATTAAAAATATAGATGATTATATTGAATTATTGTCGTGGCTTATGCATAGATTTTTATGGATTCATCCGTTTTTTGATTATAATGGCAGAATTTCTAGATTATTAGGAGAAATATATTTATTGCAAAATAATTTGCCGGTTGTAAGTTTTCGGGGAATGACGCGTAATACTTTTTCTGAAGCAATGAAAGTAGCAACACTTAAGAATGATTTTAGCAAGATTATAAAACTTATTAAAAGAGATTTAAAATAAATTTTTTTGATTTGCTTTTTGACTTTAATAAAAAAAATAAAAAACATTAAAATAATGTTTTTTATTTTTTGATTTTTACCCCTCACCTTTTGTTACTAATTAAAATTATTTAGGCATTTTTTAAAATTATTTTTAGAAAACCCAAAAGGTGAGGGGTTTACTTTTATTTTTCCTTTTACATTTTGATTTTTGCATTTTTTCTTATGGCTATAACAAAAAAATTTAAAATAAAAAAAATTCGCAAACGTAATGGGAAAATAGTTAAATTTAATCAAGAAAAAATTACTCAGGCCATTTATAAGGCTATTATTGCTGTTGAAGGAAAAGACGGGAAGCGCTCAAAAAAATTATCTGACAAAGTCCTAACTATTCTTGAATATCAATTTGATTCAAAAGTTATTCCCACAGTTGAGGAAATTCAGGATGTAGTTGAAAAAGTTTTAATTAAAGCCGGTTTGGTTGACGTGGCAAAGGCTTATATTTTATATAGAAAAGAACGAGAAAAAATGCGCGAAATGGGCGGAGTAATGATGGATATTAAAAAAATTATGGATGATTATTTAAAACAAGAAGACTGGAGAGTTAAAGAAAATGCCAACATTGGTTATTCATTCGGCGGTTTAATGCTTCATATTTCAGGTTCTGTTATCGCTAATTATCTTTTAGAAAATATTTATTCAGCAAGAGTTGCTAAAGCTCATAAAGAAGGGGATTTTCATTTGCATGATTTATATATGGGATTAAACGCTTATTGCGCGGGTTGGAGTTTGCGACAATTAATTATGCAAGGATTGGGAGGCGTGGAAAATCGAATAGAATGCGCGCCACCAAAACATTTAGACACTCTTTTAGGACAAATGGTAAATTTTTGGGGAATTTTACAAAATGAATGGGCTGGCGCTCAAGCTTTTAGTTCTTTTGATACTTACTTAGCTCCTTTTGTTAGAGCGGATAATTTAACTTATAAACAAGTGAAGCAAAATATTCAGAAATTTATATTTAATATAGCCGCGCCTTCAAGATGGGGTTCGCAAAGTCCCTTTACAAATTTGACTTTTGATTGGACGGTGCCGGAAGATTTAAAAAATGATCCAGTAATTATTGGTGGCAAATTACAAGAAACAACTTATTCAGATTATCAAAAAGAAATGGATATAATTAATAAAGCTTTTATGGAAGTTGCTCTTGAAGGAGATGCTACTGGCAGAGTTTTTACTTTTCCGATTCCTACTTATAATATTACAAAAGATTTTAATTGGGATAGTCCAAATGCAAATTTACTTTTTGAAATGACAGCTAAATATGGAGTTCCATATTTTCAAAATTTTATTAACAGTGATTTAAAACCAACAGATGTCCGAAGTATGTGTTGCCGGCTTCAAATGAATCTTAATCAATTGCGAGCAAAAACAGGCGGACTTTTTGGTTCTGGCGAATCAACTGGTTCGGTCGGTGTTGTTACAATAAATATGCCTCGAATTGGTTATTTAGCAAAAGACAAAAAAGATTTTTTTGAGCGATTAACAGAAGTAATGGCTACAGCAAAAGAATCTTTAGAAGTTAAAAGAAAAGTGGTTACTCATAATTTAGATAATGGATTATTTCCTTATACAAAAAGATATTTAGGAAATTTAGAGCATCATTTTTCTACTATTGGGCCATTAGGAATGAATGAAACTTGTTTAAATTTTTTAGGCAAAGACAAAGGTATCGCCAGTAAAGAAGGAAAAGAATTTTCTTTGGAAGTTTTAGATTTTATGCGAGAAAAATTAAAAGAATTTCAAAAAGAAACTGGGAATATTTATAACCTTGAAGCCACTCCAGCTGAAGGCGCTTCTTATCGTTTTGCTAAAGTTGACAAAAAAAAGTATCCAAAAATAATTACTGCTGGAAAAAAAGCCCCATATTATACTAATTCAACTCATTTGCCAGTAAATTATACAGATGATATTTTTGAGGCTTTAGATTTTCAAGATGAATTACAGTGTAAATATACAGGTGGAACTGTTTTTCACGGTTTTATTGGAGAAAAAATGCCTTCAACTGAAGCATGTAAAAAATTAGTTAAACGAATTGCTGAAAATTATCGTTTGCCATATTTTACAATTACTCCAACTTTTAGTGTTTGTCCTAATCATGGATATATTTCTGGGGAATACTTTAAATGTCCGCAGTGCAAAAAAGAATGCGAAGTTTATTCTCGGGTTGTTGGTTATATTAGACCAGTTCAACAATGGCACGAAGGAAAACAAGAGGAATTTAAAGATAGAAAGGAATATAAAGTTTAAGAAATTATAAATTCAGGACTTACGCAGTTTAATTAAAAAATGGCTAAAGTTAGCGAAAATTGAATTTTTGTTAATTTTTCATTTTTAGCTAATATTAGCCAAATGCACATTAATAGTGCGTAACTCCTGAATTTATAATTTCAGGACTTACGCAGTTTAATCAAAAAATGGCTAA